>JBGPNG010000064.1:0-7131 GCA_041487395.1 Dongiaceae bacterium | reverse complement strand
CGCGCTTGCTGGGCTCCAGCAGCGATACCGAGCTCACACTTGCACTCACTCGATTGGTGAAAATCACCGCGCCGCTGCTCACTGCCCTCGAGTCGCTCACGGGACCACAGCCCGACGAAAGCTTGCGCGCGCCATTGCCCTGAGGGCGGGATTAGCTCCGGCGGCCACCGATCAGATATTCGATATTGCCGTCCGATCCAGCGATCGGGCTTTCGATAATCCCCGTGACCTGCCAACCCGTCTGTCGGCCGAGCCATTCGGCAGCGCGGGCACAAGCCTGTTCACGCAAGCCCGGGGCGCGCACGATGCCGCCTTTGCCCACGCCATCGCGTCCGACCTCGAATTGGGGCTTGATCAAAGCGATCAGGTCGGCCTTGGACGCCGCCAAGACCAGGGGAACCGCCAGCACCGTGGCAAGGCCGATGAAACTGGCATCGCAGACAATCAACGTTGGCGCCTCGGGAATTTCTTGAT
Organism: Dongiaceae bacterium; assembly: GCA_041487395.1. Lineage (GTDB taxonomy): Bacteria > Pseudomonadota > Alphaproteobacteria > Dongiales > Dongiaceae > DASXQK01. The sequence continues at coordinate 6,657 of JBGPNG010000064.1, read as the reverse complement.
GCGTCAGATGGCGGGCATTGCACCGCTCCAGAACCACGACGCGCGGATCCTGGCGCAGCTTCCAGGCGAGCTGCCCATGGCCGACATCGACGGCATAGACCTTGGCCGCCCCCCGGGCGAGAAGGACGTCGGTGAAGCCACCTGTCGACGCGCCGATGTCGAGGCAGATGCGGCCCGCCGGATCGATACTGAAATGATCGAGCCCATGGGCCAGCTTGACGCCGCCGCGCGAGACCCAGGGATGATCCTGCCCGCGCAATTCCAGCGGCGCATCCTCGGCCAGCAGATCGCCGGCCTTTTCGACCCGCCGCTCGCCGCTGAAGACCTTGCCGGCCAGGATCACCGCCGCAGCGCGACTGCGGCTGTCCAGAAGACCGCGTTCCACCAGCAATAGATCGGCCCGTTTCTTCACAGGTTCAGCCGACGGGCCCGGCGATGGAACCGCCAGGTCAAAAGGCATGCCGTTGCGGCAAGCCCGATGGCGAGGCCAAACCACAATCCGACGGGGCCGTAGCCGAGTGCGAAGCCCAGCGCGGCGCCGGCGCTGACGCCGATGACCCAGTATCCCAGGAAGCAAATGACCATGGGTATGCGCGTGTCCTTGAGACCGCGAAGCGCGCCCAGGGCGACCGCTTGCGTCCCGTCGAAGATCTGAAACAACGCGGCGATGGGCAGCAGTGCCATAGCGACCGCAAGCGTCGGGCCGTTCAACGGATCAGCGATATCGATATAGAGCCCCACCAGACCGCGGGGCAGGATTAGGAATAGGGCGGCGGTCAACGACATCCAGATCACACCGAGATGAAGTGCCACATAGCCCGACCAGCGCGCAGCCACAGGCTCGCCTGCGCCAAAGGCGTGGCCCACTCGCACCGTGGCCGCCTGCCCGATCGCATAGGGCAGCATGAAAGAGAAGGAGCAAAGGCCGATCACGACCGTATGAGCGGCGAGCGCTGCCGAGCCCAACAGACCCATCAATAGGGTCGTCAGCAAAAATAGACCATTCTCGAACATGTAAGCACCGGCGATCGGCCAACCGATGTGAACAATCTCCCACAGAATCGGATTGGCGCGACCGAGATTGGCGAAGACGCGGTAGCGGCGAAAGCCGCGATCGAGACCGACATAGGCGGCGACGATCGTGAACTCGAGCCAGCCGACGATGCTGCCGCTCAAGCCTACGCCGGCAACACCCAGATTGGGCGCGCCGAATCCGCCAAAGACGAAGAGGTAGTTGGAAATAGCGGTGACGCCGATCGAGAGAAGGGCAATGGCGGTCACGACTCGGGGCCGGCCCAACGCCGTGACGAAATATCGCAGCGCCGTAAACGCGAGCGCCGGCGGCAGGCCCGGCAGACCCCAAAAAAGCAACGCCTGCGCTGTGCGAACGGTCGCCGGGTCGTAGCCGATATGAGGCAACAGCAGCATGAAGCCGATGAGCAGGCCCGCGCAGGGCAACGTCAAGGCAAGGGCAAGACGCAGGCCTTGCCGCGCCGTGGTCGACACTTTATCGAGGTCGCCGGCACCAAAGGCATGCGCCGCGACGGCCGCGATACCGCCCAGGACTCCCATGCCGATCCATAAACAGGCGAACAGCAGATTGGCGCCCAGCCCGCCCGCCGCCAAAGCCGCGGCGCCGAGACGCCCGACCATCACATTGTCGACGAAGACCGTGGCCATCTGCGCGATGAAAGCGATGGCGATCGGCAGCGCCAAACCAAGATTGGCCGGCGCTTCGGTGAACCAGGACGAGCGGGCTTGCGGCCGCGCTGCAGCTTCGGCCGACACGGCGCATGCTCCCTAGTTCAGGCGCGCGCCGGAGCCTGGGCGGCGTCGCGACCAAGTGCTGCGAGCGCGGTTGCCACGATATGCTTGGCGTCCAAGCCGGCGTCGGCGTATTGCAGCTCAGGCTTGTTATGGTCGATGAATCGGTCCGGCAGCATCAAGGGTCGAATCTTCAGCCCGGCGTCCATCAGCCCCGCGGTTGCCAGGAACTGCATCACCTGGGCAGCGAACCCGCCGATGGCGCCGTCTTCGATGGTGATCAGCACCTCATGCTCGCTCGCCAGCCGCCGGATCATCTTCTCGTCCACGGGCTTGGCAAATCTTGCATCGGCGACCGTCGTCGAGAGGCCGCGCATGGCCAATTCTTCGGCTGCTTTCATGCATTCCTGTAGCCGCGTCCCAAGGGAAAGCAGGGCCACGGCCGTGCCTTCGCGAATAATGCGACCCCGGCCGATCTCAAGGGGCGCACCTCGCGCGGGCAGTTCGATGCCGACCCCGTCGCCACGTGGATAGCGTAAGGCAGAGGGCCGATCGTCGATGGCCGCAGCCGTGGCCACCATATGAACGAGTTCCGCCTCGTCGGCAGCCGCCATGACGACCATTCCCGGCAGGCAGCCGAGATAGGGGATGTCATAGGCACCGGCATGAGTCGGCCCGTCGGCGCCGACGAGCCCGGCGCGGTCGAGCGCGAAACGCACGGGCAGGCGCTGGATCGCCACGTCATGCACGACCTGGTCATAGGCGCGCTGCAGGAATGTGGAATAGATGGCGCAGAACGGCTTATAGCCCTCCGTTGCCAGACCGGCGGCGAAGGTCACGGCATGCTGCTCGGCGATGCCGACGTCGAAGGTGCGCTTGGGAAACCGCTGGGCGAAAAGATTCAAGCCGGTTCCGGATGGCATGGCTGCCGTGATGGCGACAATCTTGTCGTCATGCTCGGCTTCCTTGATCAACGCCTCGGCGAACACCTTGGTATAGCTGGGGGCGTTCGAAACCGCCTTGGCCTGGGCGCCTGTCACCACGTCGAACTTGACGACGCCATGATATTTATCCGCCGCCTTTTCCGCCGGGGGATAACCATGGCCCTTGCGGGTCACCACATGGACCAGCACGGGTCCCTCGGCCGATGCATCACGCACATTGTGCAGGACCGGCAGAAGATGGTCGAGGTTGTGCCCGTCGATCGGCCCGACATAGAAGAAGCCCAATTCCTCGAACAAAGTCCCGCCGGTGACCATGCCGCGGGCGAATTCCTCGGCCCGCTTGGCGGCCGTTTCGATTTGCCGAGGGAATTTCTTCGCCATCTCTCTGCCCAGATGGCGCAGCGAGCGATAGGACTTGGACGACAGCAGCCGCGACAGATAGGCGCTCATGGCACCCACCGGCGGCGCGATGGACATATCGTTGTCATTGAGCACGACGATCAGGCGGCTATCCATCGAACCGGCGTTGTTCATCGCCTCATAGGCCATGCCGGCGCTCATGGCGCCGTCGCCGATCACGGCGATGACATGGTTCTTGCCCCCTTTGAGATCGCGGGCCACGGCCATGCCGAGGGCCGCCGAAATCGAGGTCGAAGCATGGGCCGCCCCGAAGGGGTCGTATTCGCTCTCGTCCCGCTTGGTGAAGCCGGAGAGCCCGCCGCCCTGCCGCAATGTCCGGATGCGATCGCGTCGTCCGGTCAGGATCTTGTGCGGGTAGGCCTGATGGCCGACGTCCCAGATGAGACGATCGGCGGGCGTATCGAAAATGTAATGAAGTGCGACGGTCAGTTCGACCACGCCCAAGCCGGCGCCCAGATGCCCGCCGGTGATCGACACGGCATCGATGGTTTCCTGTCGCAGTTCGTCAGCCAGTTGACGCAGCTTCGCCTCGGGCAAGCGACGCAAATCGGCCGGAATGTGAACGGTATCGAGCAAGGGTGTTTTGCTGTTATTCGACAAGATCCATGGTCCTTCAATCGCAGCGGGCCACGATGAATCCCGCCGAATCGGTCAAAACTTCCGCCATTTCCCCAAAGAAATCAAGATGCTGGGCAGCTTTTAGCTTATGCAATCGTATACCGACCCGATGGCCCCCCTCAGTCGAATTTGGCCGGCTCTGCCGACAAGCTCCCGTCCGCCCCGATGACTATCTTATCGACCTTTTCCTGGGCTTCGCGAAGCTTCTTCTCGCAATGGCGCTTTAGGGCTGCCCCCCGCTCATAAAAGGCGATCGCCTCCTCCAGCTTGGCATCGCCCTTTTCCAGGGTTTTGACAAGGGTCTGGAGTTCGCCAAGAGCTTCCTCGAAGCTCATATTGTCGATGGTCGGTTGCTTTTTGGAAGCTTCAGCCATGTCGAAAACCTCGCTCGAAACCGATTATGACAGGGAATTGACGCCCGAAGCAGCCATTAGCCGCCGGACATGGGCGGCGGCGCTGGCCGCAAGCGCGGTCAAGTCATATCCACCTTCGAGGGCGGAAACAACCCGGCCGTGACAATGTCGGGCGGCCAGGGCCAGAAGCTCGTCCGTCGCCCAGGCATAGTCGGCCTCTTCCAATTGCAGATTGGCCAGGGGGTCCGCCTTATGGGCATCGAACCCGGCGGAAATCAGCAGAAGGTCGGGCCCGAAATCATCGAGGGCCGGCAACACCCGATCCGTCATCGCCGTCCGGAACTCGGCCGACCCGGCCAAGGGCGGCAGCGGGGCGTTGCAGATATTGCCCACCCCCGTCTCGCTCGCCGCCCCTGTTCCGGGGTAGAGGGGCATCTGATGGGTCGAGGCATAAAAAAGCCCCGGATCGCTCTCGAAGATGGCCTGCGTGCCATTGCCGTGGTGGACGTCGAAATCCATGACGGCGATCCGCTTCAGCCCGTGCTGCGCGCGAGCGTGATAGGCACCCACAGCCACATTGTTGAACAAGCAGAACCCCATGGCGATGCTTGCCTCAGCGTGATGGCCCGGTGGACGGACGGCGCAGAAGGCATTGGCGATCTGACCCAGGACCACGGCGTCCACGGCGGCGGTAACCGCGCCGGCCGCCCGCAAGGCGGCCTGACCGGAGCCGGGCGACAGAATGGTATCCGCGTCGACAGCGACGCGCCCGGTGCGAGGCACGGCGGCCAGCAGCCCCTCGACGAATGCCGGGGGATGAGCCCGCGCGATCTGCTCGATGTCCGCCAGCGGGGCCTCGGCCCAGTCGAGGCCAGCGAAGTTGGGCGCCTTCAACGCCGCGAGAATGACCTGTAGCCGGGCGGGGCTTTCCGGATGTCCAGCCCCCATGTCATGGGCGAGGCAATCGGGATGCGTATAGAGACGGGTTGTCATGGGCGCGCATTTTCGCCGTGCCCACCGGCAATTACCAATGATTTGCAGCGAATGAGTTGAGAAGGCACCCGAGCGGTCGAAAGCGCTACAGCCGATTCAAGGGAATTTTGAGATAGGCGGTACCGTTCGATTCCGGTGCGGGAAAGCGCCCGCCGCGAATATTCACCTGCAAGGCGGATAGGATCAGGATCGGCGCCTCAAGTGTTGCGTCGCGGGTTTTGCGCAGCGTGACGAAATCCGCCTCGCTGACGCCATCCTTGATGTGGATATTGTCGCGGCGCTGGACGGCGACCGTGGTTTCCCAGGCAATCGGCCGCCCGTTCGGCCCGTAGTCGTGGCAATTGAACAGCCGTGTCTCGGGCGGCAAAGAGAGGATCCGTCGGATCGAGCGATAGAGCGTGGCGCCATCGCCGCCCGGAAAGTCGCACCGCGCCGTGCCGTAATCCGGCATGAACAGCGTGTCGCCATGAAATACGGCATCGCCGATGCAATAGGAGATGCAAGCCGGCGTATGGCCTGGGGTTGCCATCACCTCGACGGTAAGTCCACCGACAGCCGTTTTTTCGCCATCGGCAAACAACCGGTCGAACTGCGATCCGTCCGGCCGGAACTCCGAGCCCAGATTATAGATAGTTTTGAAATTGGCCTGCACCTCGGGCGCCCGCGCCCCGATGCCGCTGCGGGCGCCGAGCTTGTCCTTCAGATAGCCCTGCGCGCTCAGATGATCGGCATGCAGGTGGGTCTCCAGAACCCATTCGATGGTCAGGCCACGCATCCTCGCCGCCTCGATCAGTCCGTCGGCGAAGCCGGTCGAACTGCGGCCTGCCTTGTGATCGTAGTCGAGCACCGCGTCGATGAGCACGCCGTGACGTGTCGCGGGATCGAAAGCCAGATAGCTGACCGAAAATGTGGGCGTGTGGAAAAAGCCGATGACATCCGGGTTCATCTTGCCCGCCTCCTTCCAATGCCATGCCAGGCAAGAGTCAACCAACCAATAAGAAAACCGACACCGCCCAGCGGCGTTACCCAGACGAAACCATGCCAACCGGTGAGCGCCAGAGCGTAAAGGCTGCCGCTGAAGAGAATCGTGCCGATGAGAAAAGCGCTGCCGGCGATTGTCAGCGCGCCACTCGTTCCGTCGCGCTGAAATGCCGCGACACCGATGAGGGCGAGCGCATGCCACATTTGATAGTCGGCACCCGTGCGAACCCAATCGAGAGCCTGGCCCGGCAAGCTATCCTTAAGGCCATGGGCGGCGAAGGCACCCATGGCGACAGCGACGAAGCCATTGGTGGCGCCGGCAACGAGCCACAGACAGGCGGGAGGATGGGCTGCTTTCCCCATGGTGAGAGAGGAATACCATGGCCCGCGCACGACAAGCGATAGCTCTGCAACGAGGTTCCCCATGACACTCAAGATCGCCGACCGCTGGTTCGAGATTCGCCGCGTGGATGACGATATCACCCTGTTGTGGGAACCCCATGTCGTGCCGCTGATGCGCTGCAACATCTGGCATGTCCGCGGAAGGGAGCGCGATCTGCTTGTCGATACCGGCATGGGTGTGG
>JBGPNG010000063.1:0-7347 GCA_041487395.1 Dongiaceae bacterium | reverse complement strand
CGGCGTGTAGAGATAGTTCAGCCATGCATAGGCCTGATCGACGTTCGTTGCGGCCGACGGCATGGCCCAGCCGTCGAGCCAGGCAATGGCGCCTTCCTTGGGGGCCTGATAGGTGACGGGCTTGCCAGCCTTCTTCAGGCTGAGCACGGGGCCGTCCCAGGTCTGGCCGAGTACGCAGCCGTTCTGCAACAGGCCCGACTTGGTGTCGTCGGCACTGTCCCAGAACTGTTTCACCCAGGGCTTATGGGCGACCGCGAAATCGGTCAACTGGCCCCAGATCTTGCGCATCGTCGCTTCGTCTTTGTAAGCATCCAGCATGCGGTTGGTCGGCAGCTTGCCGTTGCCGTCCATCCACAATCCGATGCCCTGAATCATCGAGTGCGGGCGGCCGAGGATCTTGCCCTTTACGTCGTCATTCCACAGATCGCCGAAGCTCAAAGTAGCAGGGTTGCCTTTCCATTCGTCGGTGCGCCAGGCCATCGCCTCGGTGCCCCAGCAATGCGGCAGGTGATACAGCTTGCCGTCCCAGGTCCAGACGCTGGTCGAAGCCTCGAGCATCGAAGGAACCAGGTTCTTGGAATTGGCCACCTTGTTCATGTCGAACGGCTGCAACAGGGCGAGGTCCTTGAACTGGGGTGCCCGGTCACGGGTCGGCTGGCAAAGGTCGAAGCCCTGACCCTTGGTCGCCTGGAGCTTGTTGATCTGCTCCTCATTCTGCGAGAACGGGGTGGTGTTGACTTTGATGCCCGTCTGCTTGGTGAAGTTGGGAATAACCGGATCGGGTTGTTCATCCGACCAGATCAACAGGTTCAACTCGCCCGAGGACGAGAAGGCGTCCTTGACGATCCACGGACCGACCGCAGCCATGGCGCCGGCGGCAGCGGCGCCCTTCAGCATCATCCGGCGACTGAACGCGCTTGCGGCCTGCAGGGTCGCCCGCGTCGCTCGTTGCTCCTTTGTCAATTTTCCCATGTGTTGCTCTCCCTTTATCACTCGAAACGAACGGGTCAATGCTTACCCATCAGACATTACGAAGGTATCGCAGGAGCGAGTCAATCGGCATTCGCCTGCCAGCGTCCTGGAATTGAATGGCCAGTTTCTTTGTGTCTTCTTGAGCCCGCCGGGGACTGCCCTGGCGAAACTTTGCCACGGGCCCCCGGGCCTCGCAATGACACTGCCCCCGGACCGTCGGCCGGCCGAGCACGGCGCCGCGTTAGCGACCTTTGGCTGTGTTCGCGATTGGAGGTATGGTCGCGGGCCACGATCCAGATGGCGCATGTCGCCAAGGAGGCGATCTAGCGATGCCCACCCGCGAACCGAGGAAAGTGCTTTTCATATCGACCGATCAATGGCGGGGCGAATGCCTCTCCCGCCTCGGCCATCCGAGCGTCAAGACGCCCCACCTCGATCGCCTTGCCGGGCGGAGCGTCTTGTTCCGGCAGCATTACGCGCAATGCACGCCTTGCGGGCCGGCGCGCGCCAGCCTGCTGACCGGCCTCTATATGATGAACCATCGGTCGGTGAAGAACGGCACGCCGCTCGATGCGCGCCACGCCAATCTCGCCCTGGAAGTGCGCAAGGCCGGGTTCGATCCGACGCTATTCGGCTATACCGATACCTGCCCCGATCCGCGGAGGTATGCGCCCGGCGATCCGGCGCTGACCAGCTATGAAGGCGTCCTGCCGGGAATGACTGTGGGATTGCAATTGCCCGACCACATGGCCGCCTGGATCGCCGATCTGAAGGCCAAGGGCTATCGGTTCGAAGGGCGCGACGACGTCTACCAACACGTGGCGAATTTCCCGGGCGCTGGCGGCCGCGGCCACAGTTTTCCGCCGCCGATCTTCACGGCCGATGACAGCGAAACGACCTTCATGGCCGAGGCCATTATGAAATGGCTGTCAGTGCGCCAGGACCAGAACTGGTTTCTCCACGGCGTGTTCCTGCGCCCCCACCCGCCGGTGATAGCACCGGAGCCCTATAACGCCATGTACGATCCGGCGGAGGTGCCGCTGCCCAGGCGCGCCGGCTCCCCGGCGGCGGAAGGCAGGCAGCACCCCTATCTCGCCTATACCTTGAACGATCAGCGCGAGATCGGCCTCTATACGGAACATCACCCGGCAGTGCTGCAGGACATCGACGAAATCGAACTGCGCCAGTTGCGGGCGACCTATTACGGCATGATCACCCAGGTTGACGACCAGATCGGCCACATCCTCGCCCACCTCAAGGCGACGGGCGAAGATCGCCATACCCTGGTGATCTTCACCTGCGATCACGGCGAAATGCTGGGCGACCACTACATGTGGGGCAAGGACGGATATTTCGACCAGTCCTTTCATATTCCGCTCATCATTCACGATCCCCTGCCAAGCGCCGACGCGGGCCGGGGGCGGATCGTCGATGAATTCAGCGAATCCATCGACGTCATGCCGACCATCCTGGACTGGCTCGGCCTTGAAGTGCCGGTGCAGTGCGACGGACGCTCGCTGCTTCCCTTCCTCAAGGGCGAAATGCCCGGCGGTTGGCGCCAGGAAGCCCATTGGGAGTTCGATTTCCAAGACCCCGTCGGGCAGCGCGCCGAAACCAGCCTGGGCTTGGGGAGCGATCAATGCTCTCTGGCTGTGTTGCGCGGGCGCCGGTACAAATATGTACATTTCGCCGCATTGCCGCCGCTGCTCTTCGATCTCGACAAGGATCCGGATGAGCTGGTCGATCGGGCGGCAGACCCGGCCTATCGAGAGGCCCTGCTCGCCTGCGCCGGCAAGATGCTGTCCTGGCGCATGATCCATGCGGACCGGACGCTGACGAGCCGCTTCGTCACCCCGAACGGCGTGATTGAACGCAAGGGGTCAAGAATGGCGGCGGGCGGCGGCTGATCGACCCTGCAGGGCACGCGAAAAACCGTGGACCCGGGCAATTGTTACAATTATGTTTCGCTCCCTTCGCGCGGATCGTATGGACCGCTTTGTCGCGGTTTAGGCGCGCGAGGAGGGTCTCGCCATCGGTACGCATTTCCTATTGAACCTGACGGGTGCTGCCGCTCTGCTGCTGTGGGGATTGCGCATGGTCAGCACCGGCGTGCTGCGCGCCTATGGCGCGGATTTGCGCCGCATCGTCGGGCGCAGCATGCGCAACCGCTTTACCGCGCTCTTCAGCGGGCTGGGCATCACGATGCTGCTGCAAAGCAGCACCGCGACCGCCCTGATGGCCTCCTCGTTCGCCTCGCGCGGCCTGGTGAACACAGGCTCGGCCCTTGCCATCATGCTAGGGGCCGATATCGGCACCAGTCTGGTTGCCCAGCTCGTCTCGTTCAAGGTCGATTGGCTCTCCCCGGTCCTGATCCTGATCGGCGTCATCGCCTTCAAGGCAAGCCAGTCGACGAAGGCCCGCGACCTCGGTCGTGCCGCCGTCGGCCTCGGGCTGATGCTGCTGGCGCTCCATCTGATCTCGCAAGCAGCGGCGCCGATGCGCGATTCGCCGCTGATAGGCGAGGTGTTCGGCGCGCTCTCGGGTCAGCCGGCGGTGTCCATCCTGCTTGCGGCCTTGTTGACGCTGCTCTCCACCTCCAGCCTCGCCGTGATCCTCCTGGTGATCTCCTTTACCGCAAATGGCGTGGTCGGCCTCGACGTCGCCTTCGCTCTGGTCTTGGGCGCCAATCTGGGCAGTGCCGTCACGCCGCTGCTCGCCACGGCGACCGTCGACCCGGAAGGCCGGCGGGTGCCCTTGGGCAACGCGATCTTCCGGCTGATCGGCGTCGCCGCAGCGCTGCCGCTTCTGCCGATCGTCACCCCGCATCTGAGTTCGCTCGAGGCCGAACCCTGGCGCCAGGTCGCCGATTTCCATACCGCCTTCAACCTGGCGTTGGCAGTCGTCTTCATCGGGTTGACCGGCCCGGTTGCCCGAATCTGCACCCGCCTGCAGCCCGATCGGCCGCGCGGCGCCGATGAAGGCAAGCCCCGCTACCTCGACCGCGCGGCAATGGAATCCCCGGCCGTCGCAACCGCCAATGCGGCCCGCGAGACGCTGCGCATGGGCGATACGGTGGCCAAGATGCTGGGCGGCACCCTCGATGTTTTCCGCAACGACGATCGCAAGCTGCTGCGCGAGATCGAGCAGATGGACAACGACGTCGACACGCTGCACGAGGCGATCAAGCTCTATCTGACCGAAGTCAGCCGCGAATCCATGGATGCGCGCGACCAGAAGCGCAGCATCGACGTCATCACCTTCACGACCAACTTGGAACATATCGGCGACATCATCGACAAGAACCTGATGGAACTGGCGGCCAAGAAGATCAAGAACAAGCTGCGATTCTCCGACGAGGGATTTGGCGAAATCGAGCGCATGCATCGCCGCCTCATGGGCAATCTCGAGCTTGCGCTCAATGTTTTCATCTCCGGCGAAGTGTCGATGGCACGGCGCCTGCTGGAGGAGAAAGTCGCCTTCCGCGAACTGGAACGGGCCGCCTCGGAAAGCCACCTGGCGCGCCTGCGCAGCGGCAAGCTGGAAAGCCTGGAGACGTCGAGCCTGCATCTCGACGTGCTGCGCGATTTGAAGCGCATCAATTCGCATCTGACGTCGGTGGCATATCCGATCCTGGATGCCGCCGGCGAGCTGGAGCGCACGCGCCTGAAGCCCGGCCAAGGCTGAACCGCGCCGGCAGAACCGCACCCGCTGGCCCAGCGCCGGCCCCCGTCCTATGATCCGGCCATGGGGAATCAAAAACGCTGGAATCGCCACCGACGATCATCGTGCCGGTCTATGACGATTGGCCATCGTTGCTGCGCCTGGCGCAAGACATCGCCGCCACACCGCAGGTTCGGCCGCACCTGATCGTCGTCGACGACGGGTCGAGCGAAGCGGGCCCCGATCTTCAAATCCTCGCGCGCATGGAGCTGAGCGGGGAAATTCTCCGCTTGCGGCGCAATGTCGGTCATCAGCACGCCATCGCGACGGGGCTTTGCCATGCGGTCGCGCAAAGATTCGAGGGACCGATCGTCATCATGGACGGCGACGGCGAAGATCGGCCCGAAGATCTGGCGCGACTGTTGTCCAGCCTGGCGCAGCAGCCCTACGGCATCGTGGTGGCCGAGCGCGCCCGGCGCCATGCGCCGCTCGGCTTTCGCGTGTTCCACCGCTTCTATGGCTCGATCTTTCGTCTGCTGACCGGCCGGCAACTGGGCTTCGGCAATTTCTGCGCTCTGAGGCCGGCAGCGGCCCGGCGCCTGACCTATATGCCGGAGCTGAACCTGCATCTGGCCGCAACCGTGCTGCGCTCCGGCCTGCCGATCGGGCGGCTTTCGATCGACCGCGGGCGGCGCTACGGCGGCCGCAGCAAGATGAGCTTCGTGTCGCTGAGCGACCATGGGTTGCGCTCCATCGCCGTGTTCGGGGAAACCGTGCTGACGCGAATCGTCATCGCCGCATTCTGGCTGGCAACGCTGGGTGCGCTGGTGCTGCTCACGGTGTTCGCCATGAAGCTTCCCGGCATCGCCTCGCCGGGTTGGGCAACCACGGTCGCCGGCGTGACATTGGTCATCGTGGTGCAGATCGCCATGACAGGCCTGCTCGGCCTTTTCGTCATCCTGTGCGGACAGCGTTCGGGCCCGAGCGATCCCTTGGCAACGGCGCAGGCGATGATCGAACGCATCGAGAAATTTGGCGGCGAATGATCGCTGCCTATACGGCGAGGCGGGGCCGGCCGAAGGCGGTGGCGGCGATCCGCGATTCGATGAAGAGCTCGAAGCCGCTCTTGTCGCGCACAATCTTGTCTGTGCGGTTGGACGAAACCTGAAGCTCGGCCGCCCCGGCGCGTTTGGCTTGGGCTTCCGCCTGGGCGCGGACCGCGGCCGTGCCCCGGGCCGCTGCATTTTCCAGATCGTCGAAATCCTCGACTCCCGTCGAGAGATGCAGGCGAAACTGCCCTTCGGCCAGCTGCGTGATCAGGGCCTCGGCCGTTTGCACGACGCCGCTGGCCACGGCGCCCACGGCGTTCGTCACTCCGGCATGGGGCGGTATGACCAACCGGGCCTCGAGACGACGCGCCACCTCCGGATAGTAAGCGCCGACCGGTGCGCCGATCGCCACCAGCGGACGGCTGAGGCGAAGTCGAACTTCCACCAGAGGGCGCTTGCCCTCGTCCCCGGAAACCGCGCGATCGATCAGGCGTCGGCCCAGGCGGCCCCATTCGCGTTCGGTGATGCGGTCGTCGTCGGCGATGGCCGAGGCGAGAATCACTTGCCCCGATTGGCGCACCACTTTTTCGACGACCTGGGCCGCCAATCCGGCGGCATCCGCCGGTGCATGCCAATTTCCCCCGGCCTCGCGGGACAGGAAGGCTTCGGCGCCCAGCCTGGCGCCCTCCGCCGACCAGCCCTGTTGAAGGCCTAGGATATGGGCGGCGTCGCTGGGCGTGAAGCCGGCCAGCAACACCAGGCCACGATCCACCAGCCGGCCAAGTGCCCGCAGCGCCCCGGCGCCGGAAATGATTGCCGCCAGCGGCTGAGGTCCGTCGCCGAGACGGGACCAGATCGAAGCCTGCGTCGGATTGAGGCTCGCTTGCCCTGAGTCGAGCGGGCGCTGGCGAAGGGCGAATTGCCCGCGATGGGAAACCGGATCGCTCGATTCCTGCTGTTCGCGCAAGATCGCCAGCATGGCCGGATGCTGGTGTGCCAGTAGACTCAGCGGCATGACTCGTCGCGGGCCGATGACTAGCCCATGTTCATCCAATCTCACTTCGCTGTCGCCGCCAAGCCCGAAGGTATGAACGCCGACGGCCTCGACCATGGTACGGAACCCCCCCACGGTGGCGCCATCCCGGTTAAGGACCGGCCGGCCGCCGGACAGAAGCGCGATGTCGGTGGTTGTGCCCCCCATGTCGACGACCAACACGTCCTCCTCTCCGGAAAGGTAGCGTGCGCCGACGACGCTGGCCGCGGGTCCCGAAAGGATGGTTTCGACGGGGCATTCCATGGCCACGGCCGCCTCGATCAGCGAGCCGTCGCCCTTGACCACCATCAGGGGCGCCGTGATGCCCTGCTGGCCGAGAAGCGTCAGCACGGCGCGCACGAGTTGCTGGAGCTGGGGAATTAGCCGCGCATTGAGCGCGCATGTCAGCGCCCGGCGCGGCGCATCGAGCTTCGAGGTCAGTTCATGGCCGCAGGAAACCGGCAGGTCGGTCAATTCCCTGACCAGGCGCCGCAGAGCGATCTCATGGGCGGGGTTGCGCACCGAGAAATATGACGAGATGGCGAAGGCAGCCACTTTCGGTGCATGGGCTCGAATCGCCGCCGCCGCCGCCTTGAGATCGAGAGGTTGCTGCTCGTCGCCCTGCGCCCCATG
>JBGPNG010000062.1:0-7358 GCA_041487395.1 Dongiaceae bacterium | reverse complement strand
CCAAAAGAAGGACGGTTAGGCCGAGATAGGGATTCATTCGGCAATCTCCCGTCAGTTCAGACTAGGCTGAACGTTCTGGCGCTCATGCTGAGATCGGCGAAGCAGAAAAATCGCGATCCCACCCTCACCCCAACCCTCTCCCGCCCAGGCGGGCGAGGGAGAGAAAAGAATTCCCTCGCCCCCAATCTTTTTGGGGGAGAGGGTAGGGTGAGGGGGGCGGTCCTTCCGAAAAGCAATTGGTGACAGTTAATCGCCAGCCATGACCACGCTCATCGATCTCCTCGCCCGTGCCGCCGTCGACGATGCGGCGATCGCAGCACCCGAGCGCCGGACGCTCAGCCATGGCGGGCTCCAGCGCCAGATCGCCGATACGCGAGAAGCACTGAATCGCCACGGCATCGGTCGCGGCGATCGAATAGCACTGGTTCTGCCCAACGGGCCCGAGGCAGCGAGCGCGTTCATCGCCAGCGCCGCGAGCGCGGCCACCGCGCCGCTCAATCCAGCCTATCGAGCCGAGGAATTCGAATTCTATCTGAGCGACCTGAAGGCCAAGGCCCTGATCCTGGCCGCCGGCGTCGAGACCCCGGCCCGCGCCGTTGCCCAACGCCTGGGCATCGCGTCGATTGAGCTCCACGCCGATTTTTCCGGGCCGGCGGGAAGCTTTCGCCTCGATTTCGATGGCGCCACCCCCCGTCCTGCCGCCGCTGCAGGGCCTGCGCAAGCTGGCGACATTGCGCTGATGCTCCACACCTCCGGCACCACGTCACGACCCAAGCTGGTGCCCTTGACCCAGGCCAATCTCGCTGCCTCCGCCCGCCATGTCGGCGCGACTTACAAACTCTCGGCATCCGATCGCTGCCTGAACATCATGCCCCTCTTCCACATTCACGGGCTGATTGCTGCCGTCTCCAGTTCGCTTGCCGCCGGCGGCAGCGTATATGCCACGCCGGGCTTCAATGCCCTGAAGTTCTTCGCCTTGTTGGAGGCGGCCGAGGCAAGCTGGACGACGGCCGTGCCGACCATGTATCAGGCCATTCTCGCCCGGGGCGAACGCCACCGTGCGGTCATCGAACGCCATCCTCTGCGGTTTCTGCGCTCGTCCTCCTCGGCACTCCCGCCCCAGGTGATGACGGAACTGGAAACCCTGTTCGGCTGCCCGGTCGTCGAATCCTACGGCATGACCGAGGCGGCGCATCAGATGGCCAGCAACCCTCTGCCGCCTCGGGCGCGGCGGGCGGGCTCCGTCGGCATCGCCGCGGGGCCGGAGATCGCCATCCTCGATGCCAATGGCCGGCCCATGCCCCCGGGCGCGACAGGGGAGGTTTGCATCCGCGGACCCAATGTGACCGCGGGATATGCCGACAATTCCGCCGCCAACGCCGCGGCCTTCACGCAAGGCTGGTTTCGCACCGGCGATCAGGGAGCCATCGATGCCGAGGGCTATCTCACCATCACCGGCCGGCTGAAGGAGATCATCAATCGCGGGGGCGAAAAGATCTCCCCGCGCGAAATCGACGAAGTGCTGATGGACCATCCGGCCGTCGCCCAGGTCGTGACCTTCGCCATGCCCCACGACAAACTGGGCGAGGACGTTGCCGCCGCCGTCGTGCTGCGCGAGGGGCAGAATCCGGGCGAACAGGCGCTGCGCGAGTTCGCCGCATCGCGCCTCGCCGATTTCAAGGTGCCGCGCAAGATCCTGTTCATGGCTGAAATCCCCAAGGGCGCCACGGGCAAGCTTCAGCGCATCGGCCTTGCCGCCAAGCTGGGACTGGCGAAGTGAAAATCTGCATCTATGGCGCGGGCGCCATCGGTGGGCTTCTCGGCGCCAGGCTGGCGCTCAGCGGCCAGGACGTAACCCTGATCGCCCGCGGCCCGCATCTGGCTGCCATTCAGGCGAAGGGCTTGCGCCTGTTCTCCGAAGGGCAGGATCTGGTCGCCCGGCCCCGCGCCGTGGAAGATCCCGCGGCAGCCGGGCCGCAGGATTTCGTTATCCTCACCGTCAAGGCGACGGGGGTGGGGGCGATCGCCGAACGCATCGCCCCGCTGCTGGGCGCTCAGACCGCCGTGGTCACGGCCATGAACGGCATTCCTTGGTGGTACTTTTGGCATCAGGACGGGCCATGGCGCGACCACCGGCTCGCAAGCATCGATGCCGAGGGCCGTTTGTGGCAGGCGATCCCGCCGGCGCGCTGCATCGGCTGCGTCGTCTACCCCGCCGCCGAAATCGCCGAACCCGGCGTGATCCGCCACAGCTACGGCAATCGCTTCATGCTGGGCGAGCCGGGCGAGCCCAAGAGCCCGCGCGTCGAGCGCTTGTCCGCCGCAGTGGGTGCCGCGGGATTCAAGGCGCCGGTCAGGCTCAAGATCCGCGACGACATCTGGCTGAAGCTCTGGGGCAATCTTGCCTTCAATCCGGTGAGCGTGCTGACCCATGCCACGCTGGCCGGCATGGCCAACAACCCCGAAGTGCGCCGCGTGATTCGCGCCATGATGGTGGAGGCCGCGGCGGTCGCCCGCGCGCTCGGCGTCGAGCTGCCGGTCGACGTCGATACGCGGATCGGCTGGGCCCGCGACGTGGGCGACCACAAAACCTCCATGCTGCAGGATCTGGAGCAGGGCCGGCCGATGGAGATCGACGCGCTGGTGGGCGTTGTCGCCGAATTGGGCGATCTCGTCGGCATCGACACGGCGGTGATAGATGCGGTGCTGGCGCTCGTGCGCCAGCGGGCGCGCATTGCCGGCTGCTACCCGAACTGACCGCCGCAGATCTCGAAGATACCGACCAGGGCCTCCTCCAGCGTCAGCGCGCTGCAACGCCGATCGAGCGCATCATAACCCTCGCGAAATTCCTCCCGGAAGCGATCGAAATCAGCTCTCTGTGACCAGCGATCGATGGTGGCGTAGCGACCGTCGCCTTGGCGAAGAAGCTCCGTCCCGCCATATCCCGACGCTTGCCGGAACAAATCGGCCCAATCGCCGGTAGCGGAATAGATCGCCTCGAAGTCGGCGATGCATTCCGGTCTGACGCGATAGGTCCACAGCACGGCAATCATGCGACGAGCCGAAAGCCCCTGCCTAGATCAGGGCGCGGGCGAGGAAGGGCAGACTCCCGTCCATCCGGTAGTCGACCGAGCTGTGGTCGTCCGGGAACTCCTCATAGCGATGGGCAATCCCAAGGCGCGTCAGCGCGCGATCGAGGCGACGCGCACCGAACTGGAGATGGAACTGGTCGCGATCGCCGCAGTCGATATAAAGCGCCTTCAAGCGTCGGAGATTCCCAACCGCCGCCTCGACCATATTCACCGGATCATGGGCCTGCCAGTTGGCCCAGCGCTCGGCAATGATCTCCGCCGTCGCCGGATCGCACGGCAATCGGATGCCGAGAAACTGGCTGGGATCGGGATCGTAGCTCGCCGCCATGGCGAGGAAATTCAGCACCACCATGTCATTCTCGGCTGGCTTGAGGGCCGACTCGAAATGACGCATGAAGCGCTCGATCGAGCCCTCATGATGAAGGGCAAGTTCGGTCAGCACCTTGGGCAGGTCGGTGAGATAGCAAAGTTCGAATGCCATGTCGCCCGAATGACAGGCGGCTGCCGCCCAGATGTCGCCATGGCGCATGGCATGGATGATGGCGCCATACCCACCCGAGGATTTGCCGAACACGGCGCGCCGGCCCGGCCCGCCGATGCCAAGCCGCTCCTCGACCAGGGGCAATACCTCGCCCAACAAGTAATCTTCGTAGCGGCCGATGGCGGCGCTGTTGATGTACTGGTTGCCGCCGAGCCGGCTGAAGCAATCGGGAAATGCCACGGCCACCGGCGGCATCCGCCCCTCGCCGATCAGCCGGTCGAGCCGCTCTGGCGCGTTCTCCCCGAAGTTCTTCCAGTTGAGATGCGACTGGCCCGAGCCGGTGAAACCGACCAGATCGACCAGCAGCGGCAGTCGGTCGCCGGATTTGAACCCGGCCGGCAAGTAGACGTTGAGGTCGCGCCGCGTCGGATCGCCCAGCAGATTGCCGGCCAGCGCCTTGCTTTCGATCTCCAGGCGGCGGACTTCGCCGGCCGGCAATTCGCGATTCTTGCGCATCGGCGGCAAGACTAGCCCAACTGCGAACCCTCAGGCAAAGTGCCGGCATGGCCGAGTTGGATGTCGTCGTCATCGGCGCCGGCGCCGCCGGGCTTGCCGCCACCAAAACCTTGCGCGATCGCGGCTTTGCCGTGCAGGCGATCGAGGCGCGCGGGCGCGTTGGCGGACGCGCCCACACCGATCGGGCCCATTACGGCGTTCCGGTCGACCTCGGCTGTGCCTGGCTGCACAGCGCCGACATCAATCCGTTCCGGCGCATCGCCGCCGAAGTCGGATTCACCGTTCTCGAACGAGAACCCCGATGGCGCGGCCGTATCGGCAAGGGCGATCTGTCGCCAGCCGAGCAGGCGGCAGTCGAGCGCACGATCGACGAGGGGTTCGCTGCCATGACGGCGGCGGGCCAACAGGGCTGCGACATTGCCGTCGCTGAGGTCGTGCAAGCCGCCGCACCAGGGCGCCCGTTGTTCGATGCGATAATCACTTGGGTGTTCGGTACCGACCCAGCCCGGGCATCGGTTCTCGATCATGCCCGCTACAACGACACCGGCCATAACTGGCCAATCGTGCAAGGTTACGGCGCCTTGGTTGAGGCTTATGGCGCGGGCCTGCCGGTCAAATTTTCGACGCCGGCGCTGGCGATTGACTGGCGCGGGCCTGGCGTGCGGGTCGCGACATCGGCCGGCGCCATCGCCGCCCGTGCCGCGATCGTCACGCTGCCGACCGGCGTGCTGGCCGAGGAGCGCGTCGCGTTTCGCCCCAACCTTCCGCCAGCCAAGCTCGCCGCCATCGAGCATATCCCGCTCGGTATCGCCGATAAGGTCATCTTCCGCGTCGAGGGCGATCCCTTCGGCCTGCCGGCGGGCAGTTTCGTCAACGACCGCCATGACAGCCCCGGCATCAGCAGCCTGGAAATCCGCCCTTTCGGCCGCGACATCGTGATCTGCTATTTCGGCGGCAGTTTTGCCCGCGAACTGGAGGAGACCGGCAGCATGATCGAAGCGGCGGGCGATGCCTTGGTGCGCGCGTTCGGCAGTGATGTGCAACGCCATCTCCGCTCGCCGCTTGCAACATCCTGGTTCGGCGACCCTTGCGCCCGGGGCAGCTATTCGGCGGCCGAGCCCGGCCATGCCCACCGCCGCGCCGATCTCGCGGCACCGCTGGAGGATCGGTTGTTCTTCGCCGGCGAAGCCTGTTCGCCCGACTCGTTTTCCACCTGCCATGGCGCATATCTCAGCGGCATCGCCGCCGCCGATGCGGCTGCCGGCGCGCTCAGGCAGCCAAGTTAGCAATTCCCGCTTACAGAGTGGCCGCGAACACCGGATAGGTTTCGGCGAGCTCTTCGCGGATGCGCCCGCGGATCAGTGCGAGTTCTTCCTTCGTGGGCGGCGGCGTGACAGCCGGCGAAGGCGGCCGATCGAAATCGAAACCGGTAGCGGCGTCGATTTCCGGGAGATCATGGCCCGGGTGGATCGATTCCAGACGGAAGCGGCCGGCGAAACTGAAGCGAGCCAGCCCCGTCACCAGCACTTTCGGCCCGCCGCGCCGATAGACGCCTTGCGGGCCGATGCCGGGCGCGCTGATGAAATCGACACGCTGCACCAGGCTGCGCCGGCTATGTTCCTCGCGAAACAGCACGATCTTCGGCACCAGGAAATAAAGATAGGCCGAACCGAAGGAGCCGGGAAATCGAACCACTGGCCGGCCGGGCCCGCCGATCCCCACGAGATTGATGTTGGCGGCCCCATCGATCTGCCCGCCGCTGAGAAAGAATGCGTCGATGCGGCCCTCAGCGGCACAGTCGAACAGTTCGCGCCCGCCTTCGGTGAAGGGGTTGTAGCGCCGGCTGCCGAGGATGGTGGCCCGCGTCGGCCCGCTCGCCTGTGCCAGAAGTGCGGCCGCCGCCGGCAGCGGAGAGATGGCGCCGGCCACGACATGGGCAAGGCCGGCCACCTCGCGGGCCAGCAGCGCGATCATCAATTCGCTGCGGCTATAAGACATGCGGCAGAACGTATTCCTCGAGGTAGCTGCGAAAACCCTGCTCGCTGCGCGCCGCCTCGGCATAGGCCGCGAGATGTGCATCATCGGGCGCGTAATGCTCGGCAAGGCCGAGCGGCCAAGCTCCGCGCGGCGCTTCGGCGATTGCGCTGACATAGAGCGAGGAGAGCGTGCCGGCGGCGCTCGCCTCGCTCGCCATCAAATCATCGTCCGAGATCTTCTCCACGGTAACCAGGGTCGTCGCCGCCGCATGGGCCATGGTGACCAGTTCGCGCCGGCGGCCGATCCACACATTGCCCCGGCGATCGGCGGCAGGTGCGTGGAACAGCGCGATCTCCGGCTTCAGCGCCGGCAACAGCAGAATGAGGTCGCCCTCGGCGAAGGGATTGTCGATGGGGCGCCAATCCGGCCGCCGCGAGGGCAGATCGCTGCCGAGAATACCGCGCAGCGCCATGAAGGGAATCCCCTTCTCCGCCGCCTGCAGCCCGGCATGCACCGCCGGACAGGTCGTATCCTTGATCGCCACGGAGCCGGCTCGCGCAGCGGCGCTGAACCGCGGCGCCAAGCCCGCTTCGCTGAGCGCAACGCCGGCCGCCTCGATCTCGCCGACGCATCCGGCACCGATCAGCAGATCCGCTTGCAGGCCGGTCGTCGGCACCGCCAGCAGGCGAAGACCCCGCGCCCCGCGACGGATGAGGGATCGCGTCGCCGCCATGGCGACGCCGCTATAGTCGGGCGGGATTGCGACATGGGCGCCATCGGGGATGCGGGCGCTGAGCGCCTCCAGCGACAGGAACTCGGTCATCGGCCCAGTATAGCTGGTCGCGCCGCGATGCGCCTGAGGATGTGAGCGAATTTCGCCATGCTTTCGAGGGTGGCAGCGTCAGTTTCCTCGGGATGCGACTCGCCGGACGGCTGGTGGACCGTTTTGGGGCCATGCCCATCACAGCTCGGACGGCGCTCCGGATCTAGGCCGACTGCGGGCGCCTGGCCAGCAGCTCGTCGAGCCAGTCCGGATCCATTTCCGGCACCGAGGAGAGCAGCTTGCTGGTGTACTCATGGTGCGGCGGCGTCAGGACCTGGGATTTCGAGCCGCTCTGCACCACGCGTCCCTGATACATGACGACGATCTCGTCGGCGATCGCCTTCACCGTGGCCAGATCGTGGGTGATGTAGAGGTATGAGACGTTCAACTCCTTCTGCAGCCTAAGGAGAAGCTTCAGGATTTCCTCGGCGACGATCTGGTCGAGTGCCGAGGTCACCTCGTCGCAGAT
>JBGPNG010000061.1:0-7474 GCA_041487395.1 Dongiaceae bacterium | reverse complement strand
CGCCGCCATGGCCGCCACCGCGCGCGCCAGCGCGTCGACGATGCGCCCGACGCTGGCCAAGGCCTCCTTCACCCGGATCGCCGAGATATTGGGAAAACGATCGGTCACGGCGCGTTCCAGTTCCAGCTCGCGAGCCGGATCCACGCGCAGGGTCGCGATATGGGTCTGGGGTGCGGCCTCGAGCACGCCCGGCGAGAACACCATGACGAAATTGATGGAGAGCGTACCCCAATCGATCTCGCGCAAATTGGCGATCGTGCCCGTGATCTCGCGACCCAGAAGATTGACGGTCAGGCGGTCGCCGAGCTTCAGGCCGAAAGCCTGTGCCACTTCCGCGTCGAGGGAGACCAGCGGTGGCCCGCGATAATCCGCCGGCCACCACGTTCCCTCGACCAGGCGGCTTCCGCGCGGCGGGGCGGCGGACCAGGTGAGGCCGCGGTCGCCCTCGAGCACCCAGCGCTCCTCCTTCGGCGGCGGCAACTGCTCGACCGGCACGTCCTTCAGCCGCACGATCCGCCCGCGCAGCATCGGCACGCTGTCCAGGTCGCTCACGCCCGGCTCGGCCAGGACCAGCGCCTTGAAAGGCGCGAGTTGATCCGGCTGGATATCGATAAAATAGAACGAGGGTGCCGCGGCCGGCATGGTCTCGGCCAATTCGCGCCGGAGATTGCCCTGCACCGTGGCCACCGCCACCAGCACCGTGAGGCCGAGGCCAAGCGACAGCACCACGCTTGGCGTCGGCGCGCCGGGGCCGGCGAGATCGGTCAACGCCCGGCGCAACATGCCGCTTTGCCCGCGGGCAAGCCGGCGCGAACCGGTCATGATCGCGACGGCGAGCAGGCGAAAGACGATCAACGTGCCGATAGCGGCCAGCACGAACCAGAAAGCCAGCAAGGCATCATCGGCAACGGCGATGGTGAGACCGATCAGCAGCGTCAGAACAATGGCGAGCCATGCTCCGTCCATCCAGCGCCGCCGCATTTTTCGCGGGGCCAGCATGTCGCGAAACAGCTGTCCTGGCGGCAGGTCGCGGGCGCGCATCAGCGGCGGCATGGAAAACGCGAGCGCGACGAGCAGCCCGAACCCGGCCGCTTCGATCAGCGGCAAAGGGTAGATACCGGCTGCGAGATCGAGGCCGAAACGCTGGGCGAGCGGCGTTGCGGCGATGAAGGGCGCCGGCAGGCCGACCGCAAGGCCGATGAGCACGCCGCCGAGAGCGAGCAACAGGATCAGCGAAAGATAGAGCGCGAAAATGCTGCGGGCCGGCGCGCCCAGGCATTTCAAGATGGCGATCGTGGTCGTCTTGTCGTCGAGATAGGCCTTCACCGCATTGCCCACGCCCACGCCGCCGATCAGAAGCGCGCTCAAGCCCACCAATGTCAGGAAGAGCGCGGTGCGGTCGACGAAGCGCTTGACGCCCGGAGCGGCATCGTCGAGGCCGCGGACGCGCCAGCCCGCATCGGGAAAGCGTTGCTTGAGATCGGCGAGCCAGGCCTTGCCGTCGAGCCCCTGGCGAAAGGCGATACGATAGAGGTGATAGATCAGGCTGCCCGGCTGAACCAGGCCCGTCGCCGCCAGGCTGTCGCCGGCCACCATCAATCGCGGCCCCAGGATGAAGGCGTCAGCACCGCGATCGGGCTCGCGCGAAATTACCGCGCGCAATTCATAGTCGACGGCGCCGACTTTGACGATCGTGCCGAGCTTGAGGCCGAGACGCTCCAGCAATTCCGCATCGGCCACGGCACCCCAATGGCCGTCGTGCTGGACCAGTGCCGCGTCAAGCGATCCCGCCGGCGATAGCTGGACCTGGCCGATCAGCGGGTAGGCGCGATCCACGGCCTTCAGTTCGACCAGCTGGCGATCCGCGCCCGACGCGGAGCGCGCCATGGCCCTGAGCGTGCGGATCTGGCTCACCTGCCCGGCCGCGGCGAAGTTCCTCAGGGCATCGTCGGAGGCCCTCCTGTAGAGAAGGCGCAGTTCCACGTCGCCCCCCAAGAGGGCACGGGCGTCGCGGGCCAGCCCGATGCGCACCGCTTCGGCGACGGAGCCGACGCCCGCGATCAGGGCCACGCCCAAGGCGAGGCAAAAAAGAAACAGGCGAAAGCCGCGCAAGCCCCCGCGCAATTCGCGCCCGGCAAGCCGCCAGGCCAGCGGCAGGCGCGGCTTTGATTTCATCTCATTCGCCAATGACGCGGCCATCCACGAGACGGACGAGGCGCCGGCAGCGGGCGGCAACTGCAGGATCGTGGGTGATGAGCAACAGCGTGCTGGCGTGGTGCTCGGCAAGATCGAACAGCAGATCGATCACTTGACGACCGGTTTCGCCATCGAGGTTGCCCGTCGGCTCGTCGGCCAGAAGCAAGCTGGGCTCCACGACGAAGGCGCGGGCCAGCGCCACCCGTTGCTGCTCGCCGCCCGAGAGCTGCCCCGGATAGTGACTCAAACGATGATCGAGGCCGACGGCGCCAAGGGCTGCCTTTGCCCGCATGAAGGCATCGCCGCGTCCGGCGAATTCCAGCGGCACGGCGACGTTCTCCAGCGCCGTCATGGTGGGAATCAGATGGAAGGCCTGGAAGACGATGCCGATGCGCGCGCGGCGAAAACGGGCCAGACCATCCTCATCGAGAGCCGTCAGATCCTGGCCTGCCACCTCAACCGCGCCCGAACTCGGCCGCTCCAACCCGGCCACGATCATCATCATGGTCGATTTGCCCGAGCCCGAGGGACCGACCACGCCCACGCTCTCGCCCCGCGCCACCGCAAGATCGAGCCCGCGCAGGATATTGACCTCGCCCGCCGCACTCGCCAGCTTGAGATGGACGTCGGTCAGCCGAATCATCGGCCCGTCGTTTCCGGAGCCTATCGCCATGCGCCCGCCCGTTCCCTTCTCAATCTCTCGCCGCCTGGTCCACGCGGCGTTGGGCGCGGCCCTGATCCATCTTGCCATGGTCGCGTTCGCCGGCGCGAGTGCGGCACCGCTGAAGATCCTGGCGCTGGGCGACAGTCTGACGGCCGGCTATGGGCTGCCGGCGAGCGAAGGTTTTGTCGCCCAGCTTGGCCGAGCGCTCAAATCCGCGGGCATCGAGGCCGAGGTCATCGATGGCGGCCTCTCGGGCGATACGGCGGCCGGCGGGCTCGCGCGACTCGATTGGATGCTGAGCGACAACCCGCAAATCGTCATCGTCGAACTCGGCGGCAACGATGCGCTGCGCGGCGTCGACCCGGCCGCGACCAAAACCAGCCTCGACGGCATCCTGACCCGGCTGCGGCAGCAGGGCCGCGCCGTGTTGCTCGTCGGCATGCTCGCACCGCCCAATCTCGGACCCGATTATGGCGCCAGCTTCGATGCGATCTTTCCCGACCTCGCCAGGCAGCATGGCGTCACGCTCTATCCCTTCTTTCTCGATGGCGTGGCCGGCGATCCCGCCCTCAATCAGGCGGACGGAATCCATCCCACGGCCGCCGGCGTTGCCGTTATCGTCCAGCGCATCCTGCCGGCGCTGCTGAAGACCATCATGCAAGCGAAGACCAGCGGTTAACGGGCTTCGCCTCGATGGGATCAGGATAAGAGTCATCAAGATAGGATTTTCCGCGCCGGCACCCCCGGCTATATCGGATTCGTCATCGGTTTCCGCCAGCCCCCGATTTGCATCATCGGCGCCACCGATTTGGAGCAACCGAAGGCGAGTATCGCCGTTGCGGATATCGTTCTGGCGCCCGCGGGGCTGGAAGGAATCGAGAAGATCCACGGCCGGGTACTGGGTCAGTTTGATGGTCTCATCATTCGACAGGCTCAGGATGAGGAGAAAACAAAGACCTCATGGTGAGCTTGTCGAACCATGAGGGCAAATTGACCCACCACGCTCGGCCGATTGCCTATCCCTGTCCCTAGCCCAGTCTGTTAGACTTGAGGACTCGCGATTCGCCGCCGGGGCCCGCCGTCATGCGTCTCTTCGTCGCCCTCGCCCTGCCTGAGACCGTGCGCTGGCAATTGCGCCTGCTCTCCGGTGGACTGCCCGGTGCGCGCTGGGTGGCGCCGGAAAACTTCCATATCACACTGCGCTTCATCGGCGAAGTCGGCGGGGCCGAGTTCCATTACATCGATGCCGCACTCGCCGGGGTGCGCGCACCGCGCTTCTGCGTCAGCCTCGCGGGCGTGGGCCATTTCGGCAGTGGATCCAAGCTGCGCAGCTTATGGGCCGGGGTTGAAAGACAGCCGGCCTTGAGCCACCTGCGCGGCAAGGTCGAATCGGCGGTCGTGCGCGCGGGCGTCGCCCCCGTTGGCCAGAAGTATCAGCCCCATATCACGCTGGCGCGCTGCAAGGGGGAACCGATGCCCAAGCTGGGGGATTATCTGGTACAGCATAATCTGTTCCGCAGCGCCTCGTTCGAGGTGACTCATTTCACCCTCTTCTCCAGCTTCCTCAACCACAACGGCGCCATCTACACGCCCGAGTGCAGTTACGAATTGGCCAACCCGATCTATTCGCAGGTATCCTGACGGCATGATCGTGGTGCTCACGGGAGCCGGCATTTCCCAGGAGTCGGGATTGTCGACCTTCCGCGACGGCGACGGAATCTGGACCAGCGTGCCGATCGACGAAGTGGCGACGCCCGAAGCCTTCGCCCGCGATCCCGA
The DNA here is from genome assembly GCA_041487395.1 of Dongiaceae bacterium. Classification (GTDB taxonomy): domain Bacteria; phylum Pseudomonadota; class Alphaproteobacteria; order Dongiales; family Dongiaceae; genus DASXQK01. The sequence goes on along the minus strand of JBGPNG010000061.1, from coordinate 2,835 downwards.
GCGGGTGAACGGCTTTTACAATTCCCGCCGGCGCAAGCTGCTGGGCGGCGACATCGCCCCCAACGCCGCGCATCGGGCCATCGCACGGCTGCAGCAGGAACGAGCCGACGATGTGACTCTCATCACGCAGAACGTCGATAATCTGCATGAGCGGGCGGGATCGCCCCAGGCGCTGCACATGCATGGCGAATTGCTGAAGGCGAGGTGTCTCGCTTGCCAAGAGGAGATCTCCTGGCGCGAAGATATCGGCCCCGACAGTTGTTGTTCCCTTTGCGGCACGGCGGGCCGGCTGCGCACCGCCGTCGTCTGGTTCAATGAGCGGCCGCGCCATCTGGCCGAAATTGCCGAGGCGCTCGGCCGCTGCCGCCTGTTCGTCGCCATCGGCACATCGGGTTCGGTCTATCCGGCCGCGGGTTTCATCGAGCAGATCAAGGGCCACAGCGTCGAGCTCAATCTCGCGCCCTCGGCGATCGCCAGCCGGTTTGCCGAGCGAATCTATGGACCTGCCAGCCGGACCGTGCCGCGCTTTATCGAACGGCTGCTGGCCCCGGACGCGGTTCGATGACTCGCATTGAGCGCCTGTCGCGAGAGGCCCGCGCCTGCCGCATCTGCGAAGCCCATCTGCCGCTGGGGCCGCGGCCGGTCTTTCGGGTATCGGCGACGGCGCGAATTCTCCTCGTCGGCCAGGCGCCTGGCACGCGCGTCCACGAAACCGGCATTCCCTGGAACGACCGCAGCGGCGATCGGCTGCGCGACTGGCTCGGGCTCGATCGCGAAACGTTCTACGACGAACGACGGCTCGCCATCCTGCCGATCGGCTTCTGTTATCCAGGTGTCGACCGGAACGGCGGCGACAAGCCGCCGCGGCCCGAATGCGCGCCGACCTGGCAGAGGCGATTCCTGGCGCTCATGCCGCGCATCGAACTTACGCTGCTGCTCGGCAGCTACGCCCAGCGCTTTCACCTCGCCGCGCCCCGGGGCGCCGGCATGCACGAAACCGTGGCCGCCTGGCGCGATCATCCCTCGGCGCTGATGGCGCTACCCCACCCCAGTTGGCGCAACACCGCCTGGCTGAAACGCAATCCCTGGTTCGAGCAGGAGTTGCTGCCGGTGCTGCGCCGGCGCGTGGCCGCGCTAATCGCCGATTGATGTCTCGATGCGCTCCATATCCTCGTCGCTGAGACCGAAATGATGGCCGATCTCATGGATCAGGACATGGCGCAGGATGTCGAACAGCGATTCGCCGGTTTCGCACCAGTAGTCGAGCAGCGGGCGGCGATAGAGGAAGATCAGGTCGTTGCTTTGGCGCACGAGCCCCGGGCTGTGATGGGGCAGGGCGATGCCGCGATAGAGGCCCAGCAAATCGAACGGCGATTCCAGCGCCATGTCGCGCTCCGTCTCCTCGTCGGGGAAATCCTCGACCCGGAAGACGACATTGACGACTTGGCGGCGAAGCTCCGCCGGGACCGTGGCGAAAGCCTCGGTGGCGAGGCGTTCGATATCCTCCAGGCTGGGCGGGAGCAGCTCCGGCGCATGGCGCGTCATGGCGCCTTGGACCATAGTGAGGCTCGGCATTTTTGCAAAGGGAGGCGACGATGATCGCCAGACTGACGGCAGCGGAACGCACCCAGGCCCTGAAGGAACTGGTCGATTGGCGGGCCGTGGAGGGGCGCGATGCCATCCAACGGTCCTGCAAATTCAGGAACTTCAGCGAAGCCTGGGGATTCATGGCCCGCGTGGCCCTGCTGGCCGAAAGCCAGGACCATCACCCGGAATGGTTCAACGTCTATAACCGCGTCGACATCACGCTCTCGACCCACGACTGCGGCGGACTTTCCGCCCGCGACGTGAAGCTCGCCAAGTCGATCGATGCGGTAGCGGGGAACTGACCCTCGCCCCCGGGACGGGGGAGAGGGTCGGGACAAGGGGGTCAGCGCGGCGCCAAACGCAAGGCGCCGTCGAGGCGGATCACCTCGCCGTTCATCAGGCTGTTCTCGATCAGATGGAGCGCCAGGCGCGAGAACTCATGGGCGTGACCGAGGCGCGAGGGGAAGGGCACGGATTCGCCGAGACTCTTCTGCACATCGGCCGGAAGGTTCAGCATCATGGGTGTCGCGATCAATCCCGGCGCTATGGCCAGCACGCGAATGCCGCTGCGCGCCAGATCGCGCGCCGCCGGCAAGGTCAGGCCGACGATGCCGGCCTTGGAAGCCGCATATGCGGCTTGCCCGATCTGGCCTTCATAGGCGGCAACGGAAGATGTGGAGATGATGACGCCGCGTTCGCCGTCGGCCAGCGGCTCGAGTTTCGCCATTTCGGCCGCGGCCAGCCGCATCATGTTGAAGGTGCCGATCAGATTGACTTCGATCACCCTGGCGAACTTCTCCAACGGCAGCGGACCTTCCTTGCCGATGATTCGCCCCGGAATGAGGATGCCGGCGACATTGATCAAAATCCGCGCGGCGCCATGGGCCTTGGTGGCGGATGCCACGGCCGCTTCGGCACTGGCGGCACTCGAAACGTCGCATTCCAGCGCCAGCCCGCCGATCTCCCCGGCCACGACCTCGGCACCGTCCCTGTTCACGTCGAGCACGGCGACCTTGGCGCCGGCCTTCGCCAGATGCCGCGCCACATCGGCGCCGATGCCCGAACCGGCACCGGTGACGATCGCCGCTTGACCCTTGATTTCCATGGCGTTCCTCCCCGCCGCCGAACGGCGGCTTTCAACGCTGACCCGTGAAAAGGTGGTCTTCTTATCATTTCGACCGGGCCTTGCGAAGCCGCACCGCCTTGCCCACATTTCGATCCATCACTTCGGGAACGACCCGTGCCCAT
>JBGPNG010000060.1:0-7505 GCA_041487395.1 Dongiaceae bacterium | reverse complement strand
CATTCCGCTCGGCCATGCCGCGCTGCAGAGTCACTGCGCACTTCACCGCATTGACCACGCTGCCGAATTCAGCCAATAGTCCGTCGCCCATTAGCTTAAAAACGCGGCCGTGATGGTTCTCGATCTCTGGCTCGAATAGCTCCTTGCGATGCGCCCGCAAACGTTCGAAGGTCCCTGCCTCGTCCTGCTCCATGAGGCGGCTGTAGCCGACCACGTCGGCGGCAAGGATAGCAGCCAGGCGGCGCTCCATGCCAATTCTCCCTCCGACTGAAGACTAGCGCACCGTCACAGGAGAATCTATCTGGCGAGTGAGCGCGTCGAACGTCCGCTTATGGCACTTCTGCGACATCCCGCAGCAGGTAAAGCATGGCCGCTTTCGGGCCAGAAGCGGAAGCTTGTGGACTGCTATCAGCCCCAATTTATGAGTTCACGGCCTAGGCGAAGCGCGAGCGTTTCTCCGCATTTGACGATCGGCCCTTGCCGGATGACCATGGCCACCCGTGACCGGCGATGGGAGAGCCAGCATGAGCATCCTCAAGGGCGGCCTTATCCAGATGAGTCTGAAGGGCGATACATCCATGTCGCCCGCCGATATCCGCGAGCGCATGACGGCGGCTCACTTGCCGCTGATCGAAGAGGCCGGCCGCAAGGGCGTGCAGGTGCTCTGCCTGCAGGAAGTATTCACCCAGCCCTATTTCTGCCCGAGCCAGGACGCCAAATGGTACGCCGCGGTCGAACGTATTCCCGAAGGCCCGACGACCAGGCTGATGCAGGAATTGGCGCGCAAACATTCCATGGTCATCGTCGTGCCGATCTATGAGGAGGAGATGACCGGCGTCTATTACAACACCGCCGCCGTGATCGACGCCGACGGCAAATATCTGGGCAAGTATCGCAAGAGCCATATCCCCCAGGTTGCCGGATTCTGGGAGAAGTTCTTCTTCAAGCCGGGCAATCTTGGCTATCCCGCTTTCCAGACCGCCTATTGCCGGCTCGGCGTCTACATCTGCTACGACCGGCATTTCCCGGAAGGCTGGCGAGCCCTTGCCCTCAACGGAGCCGAATACATCGTCAATCCGTCGGCCACCGTCACCGGGCTCAGTCAATATCTATGGGAGTTGGAGCAACCGGCGTCGGCAGCGGCCAACGGTTGTTATATCGGCGCGGTCAACCGTGTCGGCACGGAAGCGCCCTGGAACATCGGCCGCTTCTACGGCTCGGCCTATTTCGTCAACCCGCGCGGCAAGATCATCGCCAAGGCGAGCGAGGACAAGGACGAACTCCTGATCGCCGACATGGATTTGGACATGGTGCGCGAGGTGCGCAACCAATGGCAATTCTTCCGCGACCGCCGGCCCGACTCCTATCGCGATCTCGTCCGCGATTGATGTTCGGGTTTTGCAGGAGGGTAGGGGACGGCCCCGTCAGGTGAACGCGCCCCGCGCGATCAACCGTCGTTCGAGCCGATAGATCAAGGCCGCACCCAATCCCCAGACGGCGTTGATGAGAAAGCCGAAGAGGATATGTCGCCATTCGAGCCAATCGGCGATGTTTCCGCCCTTCAGGGGCGTGACGATCAGGGCCGCGACGATGGGCGGAAATATCCCGCCGAGCAGAAATGCCACCCCGTAGCGATTGGCGCCGCGCACCCGCTCCATGGCCAGGATCAGGAAAATGCCCCAGATCCCGCCCCAGAAGGTCAGCGAAAGCACCTCGGGAATGCGCAGGGGTGGCGTCGGGCGGAACGAGTAGGGCGCGAAAGGCAGGATGTTCAGCGCATACAGAACAAGGAGAGAGCCCTGGTGGAACACGAGCACGCCGAGCGCGCCAGCCGCGAAAGCCAGTGCCATCGTCTTCGTTGTCTGGTTCATGTCAGGCCTGCCGCCGTCCTGTCTCTATCTTTCCACGCCGGCCTATGGCCGATTGCGGCCGCTTGCGAGGTTTAGCCGCCCGAGCCTATCTTGCCTCGATCGTTGAGACGACCGAAGACGCGAAATCGGCGCCGACCCGGCCGCCCATCGCCAACAGGAGCCGTCGGTCCTCCTTGGATCCCATCGCCATCGTCCTCCAGGGCGGATATTCGCTGGAACTCGACCCGTTAGACGGCGATCCCACGACTCGCGCCCTGGTCTCGGGGGAGATCTTCGCGGCCCCGGCCGATCGACTTTTCCAAGTTCCTGCCGCCGGCGGACAGCGGGTGCGCTTCCGGGCGAGCGCGGTGGTGCCCGTCATTCTGCCGCCGGCAGCGGAGGCTGCCGATGGCGATGCCCCAAGCGCCGAGGCAGCAGAAACCAGATCGGCCGCCAAGTCCGCTAGCCTGGCGCGCACTCAGGGGCCGCTTGTCGCCATGGGGGGTTTCCTATCGGCGGATGACCATGCCCGACTCTGCGCCTCAGCCTTGCGGCGCGGGAGAAGTCTGTGCCCTCGAAAGTCGATGCCGACGCGCCCAATTACCGTGCCTCCTCCGTGCTTCATCACATGTGCTTGGCGCCATCGCCGTGCCCGCCGGACGCCAGTTGTCGCGATTGCGCTCACCGCGAGCGACATCGGGGTTCAGCGGCAGTTCGGCCCACCCGACCCGGCACACAGCCTAGCACGCCAACCAGCGCGGGGGCTTGGCCCCGCGTGAGGCAAAGCGGGCTTGTTTCGGCTTTTTGTCAATCGACCACAACACACTTTCGAGGCCGCAGCGGCCTCACTATACTGCGCCGCCCTTTCGGGTCAGTTGCGCAAAGCGAGGAACAAATGAAGCGTCTCTTCGGGCTCATCGTCTTGCTGGCCGGCATCGTCATCTCGATGCCCGGCAGGGTATCGGCCGCGGACGACCCCACGAATGAATGCCGGCACGATCCGAAACCGGACGACCGAATCGCCGCCTGTAGTCTGTTGCTGGCGGCGCATCCGGGCGACCCAAGCTTTTCCTGGGCTCTCAACAGCCGCGGCCTTGCATATTTCCAAAAGGGCGATATCGACAGCGCGATCAAGGAGTATGGTGCGGCGACCAAGCTTAATCCGACGGACTCGCAGGCCTATAACAACCGCGGCATTGCGTATTTCCAAAAAGGCGATATCGACAACGCGACCAAACAGTATGACGTGGCGATCAAGTTGAATCCCAAGGATCCGCAGGCTTACAACAATCGCGGCACGGCGCATTTCTCCAGAGGCGAATTCCCGCTTGCGATTCAGGATTACACGGCGGCATTGCAGATCGATCCGAAGGATGGCACTGCCTACAGCAATCGCGGCTTCGCCTATTTTCAGCTTGGCAAGCCCGATCAAGCGGTGCAGGACTACAGCGACGCGATCAAGCTCCAACCCAAAAATGCGGGCAATTATGAGAGTCGCGGCGTCGCCTATTACGCCACCGGCAAGCTCGACCTCGCTTTCGTCGATTTCGACACGGCGGCGAAGCTGCGGCCGAAGTCCGCCGGGCCGTTGTTCCTTCGCTCGTTGGTCTATCGCAAGAAGGGCGACAAGCCCAATGCCGACAAGGATCTTGCGGCGGCGAAACTCATCGATCCGAAGATCGAAACCAGGATGGCCAAGCTCGGTCTGAAATAGGGGCGAGAAAGCCCGACCTTGCCCCGTACCATCATGGAAATGCCATCTTCCCGCCACGACTGGGTCACGGCGGCGGAATAGAAGCCCCCGACGGATCGCCGATTCGGCGGTCCATGGAGGCTTGAGATGGCTCAGCTGCGGATCTGGCTGCATCGCCTGAGGGAGGCCCGCCGCGCGGCTCGCGACGCCCGGCTGTTCGCCCATATCGTCGATGAAAGGGCGGCACGGCGCGCCGAGGCCCAATTCCCGGGCTTGCGATAGGCGGCCCGGCCCAAGTCGCTTGACCTCCGTCCGGCCGGCACGCAACTCTACCGCCATGCCCGGGCAAGACAGCGACAATGGGTCTCCACCCGCCAAACCGCGGCTCTCCGATAGGGGCATGCAGGCCGAGGCTGAACGGCGCGCGCGCCAGGCCGCGGCGTTGCGCGAAAACCTGTCCAAGCGAAAGGCCCAGCAGCGCTCGCGCAGCCGGCCGGCGGAGAAAAAGGCTTAGGGAAGGGCCCGAATCGGTGATTTCGAGAGCCCGTGGCGCCGCGGCGCTTGAGGGAGCGACCTCCATCAAGTAGAACCCGAGAACCGGAGGCGGAGAGCGAAAGTTCCGGGCGGCGTCAGGAGCGTTATGGACAGGATTCGCATTCGCGGCGGCAGCCGCCTCAAGGGCGAAATATCGGTCGGCGGCGCCAAGAACGCCGCTTTGCCGCTGATGGCGGCATCGCTTCTGACCGCTGACACGCTCACGCTGGGCAATCTGCCTCATGTGGCCGATATCACCACCATGGCCAATCTGCTGGCCCAGCTCGGCGTCGAGGTTCATCTCAACGGCCAGGCAGCCAACGGCGGTCATTACGGCCGGGTTCTCGAGCTGACGGCGCGCCGCATCCTCGAGACGCGCGCGCCTTACGATCTGGTGCGCAAGATGCGTGCCTCGGTGCTCGTGCTGGGACCACTGGTGGCTCGCTATGGCCAGGCCGAGGTCTCGCTGCCGGGGGGCTGCGCCATCGGGACCCGTCCGATCGATCTGCATCTGCAGGGTCTGCGCCAGCTGGGCGCGGAAATCGATTTGAACGAAGGCTATGTCATTGCGCGCGCGCCCAGGGGGTTGACCGGCGCGCGTATCGTTTTCCCCAAAGTCTCGGTCGGGGCCACGGAAAACCTGCTCATGGCGGCTTCGCTCGCCAAGGGCGAGAGCGAATTGGTCAATGCCGCGCGCGAGCCGGAGATCGGCGATCTGGCCCAATGCCTGCAGAAAATGGGGGCGGACATCCAGGGTGTGGGGACCGATCGGCTGCAGGTTCGCGGCGTTACCAGCTTGCACGGCGCCACCCATCAGACCGTGGCCGACCGGATCGAGGCCGGAACCTATGCCATGGCGGCGGCGATCACCGACGGCGAGATCGAGCTGATTGGCGCGCAGCTTGCCTTGTTCGGTGCCGTCGCCGAGACGCTGCAGCGTGCCGGCGTTGCAATCCGGGAAACCAACCGGGGGCTCAAGGTCTCGCGCGCCGATGGAGAGCTTGTCGGCGTCGATGTGATGACCGAACCCTTTCCCGGATTCCCGACCGATCTGCAGGCCCAGATGATGGCGACCATGGCGACATCGCGAGGGGCGGCGATGATCACCGAAACGATCTTCGAGAACCGTTTCATGCATGTGCCCGAGCTTTGCCGCATGGGGGCGAACGTCAACGTGCATGGCGCCTCCGCGATGGTGCGCGGGGTGGGGCGCCTGACCGGTGCGCCGGTCATGGCGACCGATCTGCGCGCCTCGGTTTCCTTGGTCTTGGCCGGGCTCGCCGCCGAAGGCGACACGATTTTGAACCGCGTCTACCACCTCGATCGCGGCTATGAGCGGCTGACCGAAAAGCTCGCGGCCTGCGGGGCGGAAATCGAGCGGCTGAAGGGCTAGTTGCCATGGCCGATCTGCTGAAGCTGCGCGCCCGCGACGCCCGCGATCTGGAAGCGCTTGCCGCCTGCGTCCAGGATGCGCTGGTCGCCCTGCCCGATATCAAATACCTCCCCGGTGTGCGGCGCTTCGCGCTCATGCTGAACCGCTTTCGCTGGGAGGCCGCCTCTGCAACGGCGCCGACCGCCCAATCCGGGGCTGAAATGGAACGCGACGGCGACGCCGGTTTCAGCGGTGGCAACGAAGCGGAATTCGAGCGGACCCACGCGGTCCTGATCTTCGAACGGGTGCGCGCCGTCAAGCGCAAGGGTCTGGAGCAGGCGGCCACCGCCGGCGTGCTCTCGCTGCTCACGCTCAGCCTCGACGGCCGGTATCTGCTGATCGCGTTTGCCGGGGGTGGGGCGATCCGCCTCGAGATCGATCAACTCTCCTGCTATCTGGAAGATCTGGGCGAATCGTGGCCGACGGTCTGGCGCCCCCAGCATACCGACGACGGACCCGTCGGCGGCGCGGCATGAGCCCTCGCGGCCTGCCGCGCGCGCCGGCCGGCAAGCCGATGATCCTGGCGCTGCCAAAGGGGCGCATCCTGGACGAGGTCATGCCGCTGCTTGAACGCGCCGGCATTCGTCCCGAAAAGGCCTTCGATGATCCCGACGATCGGCAATTGCGCTTTCGCACCAATCGCGCGGAAATCGAAATCATTCGTGTGCGCAGCTTCGATGTCGCCACATTCGTCGCCTTCGGCGCGGCGGCCCTGGGCGTGGTCGGCAGCGATGTGCTGATGGAATTCGACTATCCCGAGGTCTATGCGCCCGTCGACCTCAAGGTCGGACGCTGCCATCTGGCCGTGGCCGAACCCGCCTCGCTGTCGCGTGCCGATGATCCTTCGCGCTGGAGCCATATTCGGGTAGCGACCAAATATCCGGAAATCACCCGGCGGCATTTCGCTGCCCGCGGCGTGCAGGCCGAATGCATAAGGCTCTCCGGTGCCATGGAGCTGGCACCGGCGCTCGATCTCTGCCAGCGCATCGTCGACCTGGTGTCGACAGGCGCCACGCTCCGCGCCAACAACCTGGTCGAAGTCGAGCGGATCGCCGAGGTGACGGCACGCCTCGTCGTCAACCGGGCGGCGTTGAAGACCGATCCCGACAAGGTCGGCGCCTGGGTCGAGCGCATCCGCGAGGCGGCCGATGGCCCCTGAATCCGGGGATCCCGCGCGACGCATTGCCAAGGTCACCCTCGACGAACGCACCGTGGTACGGCGCAGCCCGGAGGTCGAGCATGAGCGCACCGTCGCCATCTTCGATCTAATTGAAGAGAATTCATTCGCCCCCGTCGGCGATCCCGGCGGGCCCTACAGCCTGCATTTGGGAATCGAGGAGAACCGGCTCGTCATCGATATCCGCACCGAGCAAGACGAACCCCTGGGCAAGGTGATTCTGGCACTCTCGCCCTTTCGCCGCATCGTCAAGGACTACTTTCATATCTGCGAAAGCTATTACCAGGCGATCAAGGTCGCATCGCCCTCTCGGATCGAAGCCATCGACATGGGCCGGCGGGGTCTGCACAACGAAGGCTCCGACCTGCTGCGCGAGCGGCTTGCCGGCAAGATCGAACTCGACGGCAACACCGCGCGCCGATTGTTCACGCTGATCTGCGTCCTGCATATCAGAGGCTGAGCCGGGCATGGGCGAGCTTCCGGGAAGCGTCCTCTTCTGTTGCACGCTGAACGCGCTGCGCTCGCCCATGGCCGAGGCGATCCTGAAACATCTTCATGGCCGGCACATCTATGTCGATTCGGCGGGCGTGCGGCCGGGACCCATCGACGAGTTCGCCGTCGCGATCATGGACGAACTCGGCATCGACATCACTAGGCATCGCGCCAAGAGTTTCGAGGACCTCGAGGATGGTTCCTTCGATCTCATTATCTCGCTCTCGCCCGAGGCCCAGCATCGCGCGGTCGACATGACGCGGTGATTTGGGTAGTTTTTTGTTTTGTTGTATAGTTTCTACTTTTGAGTTGTTTTGGGGTTTCTTT
>JBGPNG010000059.1:0-7569 GCA_041487395.1 Dongiaceae bacterium | reverse complement strand
GCAATCGTCACCAATCGCGGCGGCCGTACCTGCCATGCCGCCATTGTCGCCCGCGAGCTCGGCGTGCCAGCGGTGGTCGGTGCCGGGGACGTGACGCGGACGCTTCGAGCAGGCGCCACGGTGACGGTTTCCTGCGCCGAGGGCGACGTCGGGCACATATATGAAGGCAGCATTCCCTTCGAGACGACGCGGATACCCTTGACCGGGCTCGAGCGCCCGCGAACCGCAATCATGGTGAATCTGGGCAACCCCGATCTTGCTTTTCGAACGGCGATGCTGCCGAACGACGGGGTGGGGCTGGCACGAATGGAATTCATCATCAGCGAGCATATCGGCGTGCATCCGATGGCGCTGGCCCAGCCCGAGAAGGTGACATCCGCCGAGGCGAAGCAGGCGATCGCCAAGCTCGTCGCGCGCTACGCGCATCCGACCGACTTCTTCGTCGAAAAGCTGTCGGAGGGCGTGGGCACCATTGCAGCGGCCTTCTATCCAAAGCCGGTGATCGTACGGCTGTCCGATTTCAAGACGAATGAATATGCAAGTCTGATCGGCGGCGCCGGATTCGAACCCAAGGAGGCAAACCCGATGCTCGGGTTTCGTGGCGCATCGCGCTACGCACATCCGGCATATGCCGCCGGATTTGCTTTAGAGTGCGCGGCTCTTTGCCGGGTGCGCGACGTGATGGGGCTAACGAATCTTCGCATCATGATACCCTTCTGCCGCCGCGTCGAAGAGGGGCGGCGCGTCATCGAGGCTATGGCGGCGAATGGCCTGAAACGCGGCGAAAACGGGCTTGAGGTTTATGTGATGTGCGAGATCCCCAATAACGTCATCCAGGTCGATGCCTTTGCGAAGCTGTTCGATGGCTTCTCTATCGGGTCGAACGACTTGACGCAGCTCACCCTGGGCGTTGACCGCGACTCTGAGATCGTCGCCTTTGATTTCGATGAGCGCGACCCAGGAATGCTCGAGATGCTTCGCCTCGCGGTGAGCGGCGCCAAGCGGAACGGGCGGCATGTGGGCATTTGCGGCGAGGCTCCCGCCAATTACCCGGAGATTGCGCGGTTTCTGACAGAGCTTGGGATCGATTCGCTCAGTGTCAATCCCGGAAGCCTGCTGCGCACCATGGCGGTGGTAAAAGACGCAGAGCGGGAACTGGGGGCCCACCCGCGAGGCGGCGCCCAAGCTGCTGGATTGCAATAGGCGACGCAATGCCAACCTTCCCGTCGCGCGACATTCCGGCCGAGCTGGCGGCTCTTTGGGATCTCGCGCTCGATCTGCGGTGGACTTGGAGCCACGAGGCCGATGCCCTCTGGCAAGCCGTCGACGCAGCAGCATGGGCAGGAACGCAGAACCCGTGGGAGATCCTCCAGGACGTGCCAGCCGCGAGGTTGCGCGAGCTTGCGGCAGACCGAGCCTTTGTCGATCACCTCCAGCAGATCGCCGCGGCTCGACGCTCCTATCTCGATGGATCAAGCTGTTTCGCGTCGACGCACGGCGCTACGGCGGTCGCCGGCGTCGCCTTTTTCAGCATGGAGTTCGGCCTCAGCGAGGCGCTGCACCTTTATGCCGGCGGCCTTGGCGTCCTCGCGGGCGATTTCCTCAAGACGGCGAGCGACCTCGGAGTCCCCGTCGTCGGCATCGGTCTCCTTTACCAGGAGGGCTACTTCCGGCAGATGATCGACGCTGCTGGCTGGCAACAGGAGGCTTATCCATACAACGAGCCCGCCGCGATGCCGATCCAGCGGGTTAGCGAGGATGGCGCTCGGCTGCACATCTCTCTCGAGCTGCCGGGCCGCACGCTGCTTCTGCGGGTCTGGCGAGCATCGATCGGTCGCGTAGCCCTGTACTTGCTCGATAGCAACGATCCGCTCAACAGCCCCGTGGATCGCGGCATTACGGGAAAATTATATGGTGGCGGTTCCGAGATGCGTCTTTTGCAGGAAATCGTTCTCGGCATTGGGGGCTGGCGGGCGGTGGAGCGGCTACAGCCGGAGATAGAGGTCTGCCATCTCAACGAAGGGCATGGGGCCTTCGTCGTGATCGAAAGAGCGCGAGCGCTTTCGCGCCACTCGGGGCTTAGCTTCTCGGAGGCATTGTGGGCGACGCGCGCCGGTAACGTGTTCACGACGCACACTTCAGTCCCGGCCGGGTTCGATCGCTATTCGCCGGAGCTGATCGCCAAGTATGCGCCATGCTTGGCTGGTGACCTTCAGGAGGCCGGTATCGCACCTACGGACCTCTTGGCGCTTGGGCGGCTTGATCCGGCCGATGAGAACGAGCTTATCAACATGACATACTTGGCGCTCCGCAGCTCTCGCTTCACATTCGCCGTCAGCCGGCTCCATGGCCATGTAAGCCGTCGTATTTTTCAGGTGTTGTTTCCGCGTTGGCCCGAGCATCAGGTGCCGGTTGAGCATGTCACGAACGGCGTGCACGCTCCGTCGTGGGATTCGCGGCAAGCCGATCGGATTTGGACCGCCGCCTGTGGCAAGGACCGGTGGCGGCGCATGCCTAACGATCTGCGCGGCTTCATCGAGGCGCTCCCGGACGAAGCGCTCTGGGCTCTGCGCGGCGAAGCCCGGCAGGAAGTGGTGGGCAGGGTACGCAGTCGGCTCAGGCAACATCTCACCTGGCGCGGCCATTCCCCCGAGATTGTCGCGCAGGCCGAGAGCGTGCTCGATCCAAACATTCTCACTTTCGGTTTTGCCCGTCGCTTCACCGGATACAAGCGTCCCAACTTGCTGTTGTGGGATACGGCTCGGCTTGGACGCCTCCTTAATGACGACCGGCACCCAGCGCAGCTCGTCATCGCCGGCAAGGCCCATCCCGACGACGACGAAGGCAAGAGCATGATCCGAGAGTGGATTGCCTTCGCGCAAAGGCCGGAGTTTCGACGTCGAGTCGTGTTTCTCGAGGACTATGACATCTCGCTCGCGCAGGAGCTTGTCCAAGGCGTGGATGTTTGGATCAACACGCCTCGCCGCCCGTGGGAAGCCTGCGGCACGAGTGGAATGAAGATCCTCGTCAATGGCGGCCTCAATCTCTCCGAGCTCGACGGATGGTGGGAGGAGGCTTATGCGGCGGATCTCGGCTGGGCTATCGGCGGAAAAGCGGGCCACGGCGAAGCAGATCAGGACAAACTGGATGCCGAGGAGCTCTATGCGACTCTCGAACGCCAGGTCGTGACTGAGTTCTACGATCGCGATGCCACGGGAATCCCGCGCGCCTGGCTCGCACGCGTACGCCGAAGCATGGCGGTTCTCACCCCCGCCTACAGCAGCACGAGGATGGTCCAAGAATATCTTACCAGAGCATATCTGCCGGCCGCGCAGGCGCTCCGGGAACGCCTCGCGAACGCCGCCGAGGCGGCGAAGAAGATGGCTCTGTGGGAGCAGCGTGTCCGCCACGCTTGGCCGAGCCTGCATGTCGGGGCTCCGAGTGTGGCTCAGGTGGATGACTCGTGGTCCTTTACCGTTCCGGTGTATCTCGGAGAAATGGCGGCGGGCGACGTCCGGGTCGAAATTTATTCCGATCCGCGCCAGGGCGACATGCCGGAGATAGTCGAACTCGCCCGAGGTGGGGCAATTGCGGGTGCTGTGAACAGCTACGTCTATGCCGGACGGGCGCCCGCGTCGCGCCCGACGGAGGATTTCACCGTGCGAATCCTGCCCTATTACCCTGGCGTTCATGTGCCGACGGAGTTGGCGCTCATCCTTTGGCAAGAGTGATCGTGGAGTTCCTTGATCCGGCCCCAAGAGCGGAACCGCATCGATATCGTTTCGAGCCAACCCGGCAATGATGGGATGACGCATATTGAGATAATCGCGACAGAACAGTTCGATGATCAAAGGCCAGAGACGTCCAGCCTGGAGAAGAAAGTCGCCATTCTTAGGAGCCCGCACTAATTCGAGAATTTTATCCAATCCGTCTTTGAGCGCTTCGAGCGTGATCCATCCCGCCAGCATCTCGATCCCCGGGACGTGCTTGCCGAATTGGCCGCGGCAGCGCAGCAGATCGCGGGGATAGAAGAAAAACGAAACGTCGACATCCCTCTCTCGTAACCTGAAGACACCCCATTGCGCGGCTCCGCCCAATGGCGGCCGACGCTCGAGCGCAATGAGGTGGCGGGACGACGGTTTCTCCTTGCCTGTCGCTACTCTGCGGCTGCGAAGACATTTGGCGCTACCATTTCGAAAATAGCAGGCACGTTCGGGTCAACGTCGGTCTTCCAGACCAATTCGGCATATTGACGCACCGCGCGATCGCTCGAGAAGCCGCAGACGCCGGCGACATTGAGAATGGCGCGTCTCGCCCATTCGTCGGGATCTCGGTAGAGCGCTTCGACCCGCTCCTGGCAACGCAGGTATGAAGAGAAGTCTGCGAGCACGAGATAGGAATCTCCGCCCTTGGTGAGCATATCGACGATGGGTTGAAATAGATCCGGCCGGGATGGCGAGAAATGGCCAGAGGCGATGAGATCGAGCGTGTCCTTGAGATCCGCATCGCCATGATAACAGGCCCACGCGTCATGGCCATTCGCGCGAAGCGCGACTGCCTCCTCGATGCTGGCACCGAAAGCGAAAAAATTCTCGATGCCAACGGCCTCTCGAATCTCGATGTTAGCGCCGTCGAGTGTACCGATGGTCAACGCGCCGTTGAGTGCCAGCTTCATGTTGCCGGTGCCGGACGCCTCATGACCAGCTGTAGAGATCTGCTCCGACAGGTCTGCTGCCGGAATGATGTTCTGCGCCTTGCGGACGCTGTAGTCGGGGATGAATACGACCTTGAGGAGGCCGCCCACCGCAGGATCGCTGTTCACCACGTCGGCCACGTCATGGATCAACTTCACGACCAACTTGGCCATGGCATAGCCTGGGGCAGCCTTGCCGGCGAAGATTGCCGTGCGTGGCGTCGGTGCGGCGGCGGTCCCGGTTCGGAAGCGATTATAGAGGGCCACGACGTGCAATAGGCTCAACAACTGGCGTTTGTACTCGTGTATGCGCTTGATCTGCACGTCGAAGAGCGAGTCGATATCGACCGTGACCCCGCATTCGCGGGCGATTATCGCTGCCATGCGCTTTTTATTTTCGCGCTTAATGGCCCTGAATGCGGCGCGGAAAACGGGATCCTCGGCATGAGGTGCGAGCGCCGCCAGATCGTCGGGTTGGGTCAGCCAGCGGTCACCGATGCGGGAGCGGATGAGCCCAACTAGATCGGGATTTGCTTCATGGAGCCAGCGGCGAAAGGTGATGCCGTTGGTGACATTAACAAATTTGCCTGGGTAGAGCGCCTGAAAGTCGGCAAAAGTCGTCTGTTTCATGAGATTTGTGTGGGCCTTCGATACGCCATTCACCCTCTGCGAGCCTATGATGGCGAGGTGCGCCATCCGGATTCGGCGCTCCCCTTCCTCATCGACCAAGGACACGCGGCGCAGGATGGCGCTGTCGCCGGGGCGCCGCCACGCCACCTCCCGCAGAAACCAGTCGTTGATTTCATAGATGATCTGCAAGTGACGCGGCAACAGGGTCTCGAAGAAGCGAACCGGCCATACCTCAAGCGCCTCCGGCATCAGCGTATGATTTGTGTACGCAAAACTGCGCCGGGTAATATTCCAAGCTCGCTCCCATTCAAGATGATGCACGTCGACAAGTAGCCGCATGAGCTCGGCGATGGCGAGAGAGGGGTGCGTGTCGTTGATCTGAATGACCATCTCTTCAGGAAGGCGGTCGAGAGAACAATCGATGCGCTGGAACCGGCGTAGAATGTCCTGAACCGAGGCGCTCACGAAGAAGAATTCCTGCTTGAACCGCAGCTCGCGCCCCGCGGGCGTTGCATCGCTCGGATAAAGGATCTGGGACAGACTCTCGATGGCGTTCCGGCGGGAAAAAGCTCCACCGTGGTCGCCGTCGTTGAACGACCGCAGGTCCAACTCATGCGCAGCTCGAGGTGACCATAAGCGCAACGTATTTAACCGTTGCGACTGATAGCCCAGCACCGGTATGTCGTAAGCGGTCGCCAATACCTCCTCCGCCGCAATCCATTCTCGACGCGGGACGACATCGCCGCTGCCTTCGACCACGCGACCGCCGAACTTCACCGAATACAGCAGCTCGCGCCGGGGAATCTCCCATGGGTTGCCATGAAAGAGCCACCGATCGGGCCTTTCAATTTGCCAGCCATCCTCTATGTGCTGGGCAAACAGCCCGCAATCGTACCGGATGCCGTAGCCGTAAGCGGGGAGGCCCAGATTCGCCATGCTGTCGAGGAGACAGGCGGCTAGGCGGCCGAGGCCGCCATTCCCCAGCGCAGGATCGGCTTCGAGTTCGGCGATCGTATCGAGATCAAGCCCGTGCTCGGCAAGCGTCCGTCGGCAGCTTTCATAGAGCCCGAGCTTTTGCAGCGTGTACACAAGGAGGCGGCCGGGCAAAAACTCCATCGAGAGATAGCAAACGCGCCTCGCGCCCGCGGGCCGCGGGCTCTCCGCTCTATTGACCCACTGCTCTGTGACCAGCTCTCGCACCAGCGCCACAATCGCGCTCAGCCAATCTTGCGGAGTTGCTGCCCAATCAGGCCGGCCGGAAGAAGAGCGAAGATGCCGCAGAAGGGACGTTTGGTCCGATATCACGGGAAACATGTTCGCCCCGGCCTCCTCCGATGTCAATATCTTGTGGTTTCTTTCTGATCAAACCCCCAAATGTGGATGAATCGACGGTGGTTCAGCTGGCGAAGAAAAGGCGGGCGCTTCGCCCACTCGGACGCTGGTCCCGAGCCTACGGAAGAGCCGCTACAGCATTGTTCATAAGAAGCCGGCGGTCTCCTTGATGAGACCAGCGCCGGGGTCGAGCATGTCCTCCTCCACCGTGACCTCGCCAGGGAAACTGCCGTAGATCGAATCGCATTTCAGATGAAGGCGTTGACCGCCGCGCAGCGCTCGGTCGTTCGTTGCCGAGCGAAAATCAGCCGCGGGGCAATACGGCTTCCCTTCGGGCGATCATGCTGGGCGGGTCGGCGACCCGGGCTTTGACGGCAAACCCGTCGTTCTTACCTCCTTCGACCCGGCTTGGTTCGTAAAGGCGAGCATCAAGCCGCTCTCGGAGGTTTGCCATATCCGCTCCGTATTTTGCTGCTAGGCAGCGCAGTTCCTCTGCGCTCGCTTCTGCCGAATCCTGCCTATCATCGGTCCCGGATCCTATCCTACGACCTTCTCGAGAACCGGCGCGGCCGTAGGCGGGCTGGCGGTCGCAACGCCTTGCGGCGCGAGACTGCGATAAAGCGCCAGATAGCGCTGGGCCGACTCGTTCCAACTGAAGTCTTGCCCCATCGCCCGTCGCTGGATCTTGCGCCAATCCAATGGTCGACGATAGAGCGTGAGCGCGCGATCGAGGCAGCCGATCATGTCTGCGGCGGTCCTGCTCTGGAACGCGAACCCGGTCCCCGTACCGAGACGAACGGTCGTCTCGGTCGAATCAACAATGGTATCGCAAAGGCCCCCCGTCCATCGCACGATCGGCACTGTGCCGTAGCGCATTGCATAGAGTTGGCTCAGTCCGCACGGCTCGTAGCGCG
>JBGPNG010000058.1:0-7573 GCA_041487395.1 Dongiaceae bacterium | reverse complement strand
GAACGCTTTGCCGGGGCCGCTTATCGCGAGCGCTATCGAAAATTCAAGGAAGGCTTCGCCCGCGACGACGAAGCGGCCTGGCTGACGACCCGCCTGCTGCCGGATCCCGACGCGGTCCGTCTTCGCGTCTACAGCACGCAATCGACCCACAAGACGCTGACCACGCTGCGCCAAGGCTCGATGATCCACGTCTACGACCAGGATTTCGCGGCCAAGAGCGAGGCGACGTTTCACGAGTCATACATGACTCACACCTCGACCTCGCCGAACTATCAAATCCTGGCCTCCCTCGACGTCGGCCGACGGCAGGTCGAGCTGGAAGGCTATGAGCTCGTCCAGAAGCAGATCGAGATGGCGATGGTCTTGCGCGAGCGCGTGGCGACCCATCCCTTGCTGCGCGACTATCTGCGTTTCCTGACCATCGAGGATTTGATCCCCGCCGAATATCGCGCCTCCGGCATCGCCACGTATCACAGCCCCGAGCGCGGCTGGTCGCCCTGGGGACAGGCCTGGGCCAGCGACGAATTCGTTCTCGACCCGACCCGATTGACGCTCGCCATCGGCCCGACGGGGATCGACGGCAACACGTTCAAGACCAACTATCTGATGGAAAAGTTCGGCATCCAGATCAACAAGACGTCGCGCAATACCGTGTTGTTCATGACCAACATCGGCACGACGCGAAGTTCGATCGCCTATCTGATCGAGGTTCTGGTCAAGATCGCCCAGGAGCTGCGCCAGCGCTTCGCCGATGCCAGCCCCGTCGAGCGGCGTATCCATGAGCGTCGCGTCGCCCAGCTTTGCCGCGATCTGCCGCCGTTGCCCCATTTCAGCCGCTTCCACGATGCCTTCCGCTTGTTGCCGGCCGGCACGACGCGCGAAGGCGATATCCGCAAAGCCTATTTCCTGGCCTATGAGGAAGAGCGCGTCGAATATGTCGATCTGGCGGAAGCGAGCCGCCAGATATCCGGCGGGCGCGCCTTGGTCTCGGCCAATTTTGTCACTCCCTATCCGCCCGGTTTCCCCATCCTGGTGCCCGGTCAGATCGTCAGCGAGGCGCTGCTCGCCTTCATGCGCGCTCTCGACGTGAAGGAAATCCACGGCTACCGGCCGGAGCTGGGCTTGCGTCTTTTCACCGAGCGGGCGTTGGCGGCGGCCACGACGACGCCGTGATTGCCGGCGCGATGCGGGACATTCATGATCGCTGATCGGCTCGCCGCGCGCTTGCCGCGCACGGCGGGCATCGTTCTTTCCGTCGGCGCCTATTTCATGTTCTCCGGGCAGGACGCGGTGGTCAAATGGCTGGTCGCTGACTATGCCATCCCGCAACTTCTGTTCATGCGCAGCATCACCATCGTGGCGCTCTGTCTTGCCATCGGCCGGGGGCAACTTCTGCGTCAGGTCGTGAACTCGCGCAACAAGATGCCGCTGTTGCTTCGTGGCGCCGTCATCCTGGCGGCCTGGGGCTGCTATTACACGGCGGCGCGCAAGCTCCAACTGGCCGAACTGGTCACGTTATATTTTGCAGCACCTCTCATGGTAACCGTTCTCTCGGTCCTTCTGCTGCATGAGCAGGTCCGCTGGCTGCGCTGGATCGGCACGTCGCTGGGCTTCATCGGGGTCATGGTCGCCTGCGATCCCGGTGGGGTCGGCGTCACCTGGCCGGTAGCGCTCACTCTGACGGCGGCGCTGCTATGGGCCTATTCGAACATCCTGGTCCGACAAATCAGCCGCTTCGAAAGCACCATGATGCAGATGCTATTCTCCAACGGCGCTTTCGTCATCGTCTGCGCCCTCTCACTGCCCTGGCTGTGGACGACACCGAACTGGTCGGCGGTTCTGCTGATGGCGGGGGTCGGTCTGGCGGGTGCGGCCGGCCAATATCTTCTGTTCGAGGGTTTCCGCTTGGCCGCGGCCTCGCTTGTGGCGCCCTTCGAGTATACCTCGCTGGTCTGGGCGTTCATTTTGTCATATCTGGTGTGGGGCGACGTGCCGAGGCCCGGTGTGTTCCTAGGTGCGGCCGTTATCGCCGCCAGCGGCTTGCTGATCGTGTTCGGCGAGTGGCGCGCCGATCGAAAGATTGCCGCGCGCCTCGCAGCACAACCCGGTTCGGGAAAATAGCCGCGCTTAAGGGACGGCGGGACCGGTGCCGATCCACTTGTCGCGCACCGCGTCGTAATGCGCCTGCGGATCGTAACGTTGAACGGGAAGCGCCAGCGCCAAGGCGGTCAGCTCGCCAACCGCCGATTTCAACTGATAGGCGCTGACCGCCGAGTCATGCTGGGCGGTGGCCAGATTGGATTGCGAGGCGAACAGCTCCTGTTGGGCGTTCAACACGTCGAGCAGGGTGCGCGTGCCAACGCGCTGCTCCTCAACGACACCGCTGAAGGCGATCTGATTGGCGTCGATCTGGGATTGAAACGATAGGATCTTGGCCTGCGCCGCCTCCAGGTTTTGCCAAGCCTGGGTGGCGTTCAGCGTGGCTACGCGCAAGGCCGCCTCGATCTGGTTCTGGCTCTGGCCGTAGGTTTCCTTAGCCGCGCGGACCTTGGAGTATTCCCCGCCGCCCTGATAAAACGGCACGGTCAAGGTCAGCAGAACCTGGGCGCTGTCGGTGCTGCTGCCCTGAACTTGCTGGTCGTCTCGATGGGCAAGCTCGCCGCTGACGCCGATAGTCGGCATCAGTTGCGCCCGGGCGACATCGATACCGGCGCGGGCTGCCTGTTCATTCGCCTGCGCGCTCAGCACCTGGGGATTGCGCTCGTTCGCCTGGTGGACGGCGGCATCCTCGCTGATCGGCAGACCCTGCACGGCCGACGGCGCCATCAGCGTACCCGGCATTTCTCCCACCGCCTGAAGATAGGCGGCGCGCGAGTTCGTCAGATTGGCTTCCGCCTGGCGTTGATCGGCCACGCCCTGGGCCAGCCGCGCTTCGGCCTGGGCGAGGTCGGTCTTGGTGGCGACCCCGGCCGAGAGCTGTGCCTTGGCCTCGTCGCGCGACTTCGTCAGCACCTTGACGTTGTTGATCGCGAGGTCGAGCAGCGTCTGGTCGCGAACGACATCGAGATGGGCGGTGGTGGCCTGCAGCAGCACCGCCTCCTCGGTGTTCATGAGATTGGCCCGCTCGGCCCGAACCAGATATTCGGCCTGACTGAGCGCCGCATCAGCCCGTCCGCCGGTCCACAGCGGCTGGGTCACCCCGATCGTGGTACCGCGCGGATAGAGTGTCTGGCTGCCCAGCGCGCTGGTGTCCTCATAAGCCGCGCCCACGTCGCCCTGGCCGGTAATGGTGGGCCGGCGCAAGGCGAGAGCCTGTGGCAAACCTTCATCGGTCGCGCGCAGTTGAGCTCGTTCGGCGGCCAATGTCGGATTGGTCATATAGGCCTTGACCAGCGTTTCCTCGAGGGTTTCGCCCGAGGCGCCGACCAGCGGCACAAGCGCCAGGGCCGTTCCCAGAAGCAATTTCATTCGCATGGTTGTCGACCCGTCTCCTGTCCCGCTTCCCCGCCGCCGCATGCGGCAGCCCACGCACGCCAATGGCTCATTCCGCCGCCTCGATCGACGCAAGAGTGACGGCACGCTTGTCGGTCGTCGCGGCGCGGTGATTCGTGGCCAATACGGTATAGACCGCCGGCAGGACAAACAATGTGAACAATGTGCCGATCGACATGCCGGCAACGATCACGATACCGATGCTGAAGCGACTCGCGGCACCCGCACCGGTCGCCAGCAGCAATGGTACCAGGCCGGCCACCATGGCCGCGGTCGTCATCAGGATCGGCCGCAAGCGCACCTGGGCCGCGCGTTCGATGGCGGTCCGCCGGTCCAGCCGCTCATGGCGCTGCAATTGATTGGCGAACTCGGTCATCAGGATGCCATGCTTGCTGATCAGGCCGATAAGGGTGACCAGCCCGACCTGGGTATAAATGTTGATGGTCGCCACCCCGATGAACAGCGGAATCAGCGCGCCGCAAATCGACATGGGCACGCTGACCAGAATGACCAGCGGATCGCGCAGGCTTTCGAACTGGGCGGCCAATACCAGATAAATGATGATCAACGCGAAGATGAAAGTGACGGCGAGCTGGTTGCCCTCGCGCACATATTGGCGCGACTCCGATAGGTAATCATGGGTGAAGTCGGCGGGCAGCACCTGTTTGGCGACCTGCTCCAGGAAGGCCACTGCTTGGCCCATGCTGACGCCCGGCATGGGAACGGCGGAGAAAGTCGCGGCATTCAGCTGGTTGTATTGCGAGAGCGAGTTCGGCTCGATACCGGTATCGATGGAGACGACGGTCGACAACGGGACCGTCGCTCCGCTCCTGGTCTTGACGTAGTACTGCGCCAGTTGTTGGGACGTCAGCCGGTCGGAGCGCGGCACCTGCGGAATGACCTCGTAAGAGCGGCCATTCAGGTTGAAACGGTTGACGTAGTTCTCGCCCACAAGCAGGGCCAGCGTATCGCCGATCGTCTGCATGGTGATGCCCAGGTCGTTCGCCTTGGAGCGGTCGATCCTGACCTTGATCACCGGGCTGTTGTAGTCGAGATCGCTGTCGATGACGATGAAGAGGCCGCTCTGGCGCGCCTTCGTCTTGATCTCCTCCATCGTCTTGAAGACCTGGTCGAAGGGTGCCGTTGAACTGACCACCATCTGGACCGGCAAGCCGCCGCTCGACCCCGGCAAGGGCGGCAGGTTGAAGGCGAAGACATTCATGCCGGCGACGTCCGACAGCTTGCTTTGGACGAAAGGCATCAGGTCGCTCGTTGTGCGCCGACGCTCGTCCCAGGGTTTCAGGATCATGCCCGAGATGCTGCTGTTGAGGCCGCTGTAGCCGCTGACGACGAAGCGGGCGAGCGTCTCGGGGAACGAGGCATAAGCCTGGTCGACTTGCTTGCTGTAGATGTCGGTGTAATCGAGATTGGCGTATTGCGGCGCCTTGCCGACGGCGAAAATGACACCCTGGTCTTCCTCCGGCGCCAGTTCCGCCTTGATGTGGGTATAGAGGAACACCAGGCTGCCGAGGATGGCGACGGCGAAGAGGGCGGTAACCGGGCGATAGTCGAGGGATGATACCAACCGGCGGCCGTACCAGCGCGTGACGGCGGAAAAGAATCCATCGACTCGGCGGGCAAACCAGCCTTGCGACATTTCGCGGGTCAGCAATATCGAGCACATCATGGGCGAGAGCGTGACGGCGACGATGCCGGAGATCACGACCGCGCCTGCCAGCGCAAAGGCAAATTCCTTGAACAGCGCGCCGGTGAGGCCGGAAAGGAAGCCGATGGGCGCATAGACGGCTGCCAGCGTAATCGTCATGGCGATGACCGGCCCGACGATTTCGCGTGCGCCGATGACCGCGGCCTCGATCGGCGTCTTGCCCTCCTCGATATGACGATAGATGTTTTCGACCACGACGATTGCGTCGTCGACGACCAGGCCGATCGCCAGCACCATGGCCAGCAGCGTCAGCAGATTGAGGCTGAACCCCAGCGCCAGCATGATGAAGGCGGCGCCGATCAGCGACAGCGGAATGGTCACGACCGGAATCGCCACCGAGCGCAAGGATCCCAGGAACAGGAAAATGACGACGACGACGATGCCGAGCGTTTCCACCAGGGTGCGAATGACCTCGTTGATCGACGAATGGATGAATTTCGACGAATCGTAGACGATGTTCATCTTCACCGAGGCCGGCAGGCCGCGTTCGATGGTGGGCGCGAGTTTTCGGATATCGCGCACGATATTGAGGGGATTGCCGGTGGGCGTCGATTGCACGCCGATGAACACCGCCCGCTCGCCGCTCATCATGACCGAGGAATCGCTGCTCTGCGCGCCGAGATCGACCGTGCCGATATCGCTGAGACGGACCAGGCTGCCGCCCTGGGCCTTGACCACCATCTGGCGGAATTGATCGAGGCTGGTGAGGCCCGTATCGGCCGTTACATTGGTGACGGTGAAATATCCCTTGGCTTGTCCGGGCGCGGATTGAAAGTTGTTCGAGCGAATCGCCGCTGCCAGATCGTCCGCCGAGACTCCCCGTGCGGCCATCTTCAGCGGATCGAGCCATACCCGCATGGCGAAGGTCTGGCCGCCCAGGATTTCGGCCTGGGAAACGCCTTCGACAGTGGCGAGCAGCGGCTGGACGACGCGGCTGAGATAGTCGGTGATCGCAGCCCCGGAAAGCTGGGTGCTGGCGAAGCCGATATACATGACGTCCGTCGTCTGGCCGGTCGATTTCAAGATTATGGGATCGTTGGATTCCTTGGGAATCAGATATTTGACCTGATTGACCTTGGACATGACGTCCGTCAGCGCCTTGTTGGGATCGTAATTGAGCTTGATATAGGCGGTAACGACGCTGGTGCTCTGGCTCGAGGACGAGGTCATGTAGTCGATGCCCTCGGCCGTCGCCACGGCTTGTTCGATCGGCTGGGTGATGAAGCCCTGCATCAGGGAAGCCGAGGCGCCCGGATAGCCCGTGGTGACGGTAATGACCGTATTCTCGAGCTTCGGGTATTGCCGGACGGGCAGATCGAAGTAGGCGCGCAATCCGATGAAAAGGATCAACAGGCTGATGACCGTGGCGAGCACGGGCCGGCGGATGAAGAGATCGGTAAAATGCATCGCGGAGCCTCTCTCTGCTTTCCTGCGGCCCGGCCGGCTTTCAGTTGACCGGCGTCGTCGTCGGCTTGGTTAGCGAGCCATCGCCCGTGATGACGACGGCAGTCCCGTCTTGCAGCTTCACCTGGCCCGCATTCACCACGAGGTCGCCCGCCTTCACGCCCTTGAGAATGGCCACCTTGCCGTCATGGCGCGTGCCGGTTTTCACGAAGATCTGCACGGCCTTGTACATCGGCTTTCCGGCGGCATCCTTGCCGTTCTCCTGGACGACAAAGACCGATTCGCCATAGGCCGTGTAATCGACCGCGGTTTCCGGCGCCGTGATCACATTGGCTTGCGGGGGAAGTTGAACGCGGGCGGCGGCGAACATGCCGGGCAGCAGCAGATGTCCTGGATTGTCCAGCGTCGCCTGGGCTTTGATCGCCCGCGTCTCCGGGTCGATCTGCGGCTCGATGGTGGTGAGCGTGGCCGTAAAAACCCGGTCGCGAAAGGCGTCGACGCGGATTTCAACCGGCTGGCCGACGGCGAGCGCCGCGCGCGCCTGTTCCGGCAAGGTGAAGTCGACATGGAGCGTATCGAGATCGGTCAATGTCACGATCGTCGTACCGGCGCTGAGATATTGCCCGACATCCGCTTGGCGAACGCCGAGCTGACCGCCGAAAGGCGCCCGGACCAGCTTCTGGGCGATGATCGCCTGAACGCGGGCGATATTCGCCTGCGCCACCTGGAGCTCGCTCTGGTTCTGATCGACGGTCTGCTGGGCCATGTACTGCTGGGAGGCAAGCTTGTGCGAACGGCTGAGCGTGACCTGGGCCAGATGAGCCAGGGCCTGGAAGCTGGCGAGGTCCGCCCTCTCCGGGTCGTCGTTCAGTTGGACCAGCGGATCGCCCGCCTTCACGCTCGCGCCCGAATCGAACAGGATACTGGTCACCCGGCCGTTGACCTCGGGGG
>JBGPNG010000057.1:0-7625 GCA_041487395.1 Dongiaceae bacterium | reverse complement strand
GGCAGCATCAGGGTGAACGGCAGCACGCCAAGGATCGAAAACCAGATGACGTACTTGCGGCCGAACCGGTCGCCGATCGGCCCGCCCGCCAGCGTCCCGAAGGCGACGGCTCCCAGGAAGATGAAGAGATGGATCTGCGCGCTCTGTACCGAGAGCTGAAATTTGTTGATCAGATAGAACGTGAAATAAGTGCTGATGCTCGCCGTGTAGAAATATTTCGAAAAGATCAGCGCCACCAGAATGGCGATGCATATCGCGATCTTGCGGCGGGTCAGGCCCGCATGTCTATGCCCGTGGAAATGCGGCCGCGTGCGGCGCGCCGAGAGATGATTGCTGTACCAGCGCCCGACGTTCCACAGCACGGCGATGGCGAGCAATGCCGCGAGCGAGAACCAGGCGATGCTGGACTGGCCATGCGGCACGACAATGAAGGCGGCGAGCAAGGGGCCTGCCGAGGATCCGATATTGCCGCCGACCTGAAACACCGATTGCGCCAAGCCATGTCGTCCGCCCGATGCCAGCCGCGCCATGCGCGAGGATTCCGGATGGAAGACGGACGAACCCATCCCCACCAGGGCGGCCGCCGCCAGCAGCAACGCAAAACGGTCGGCCTGGGACAACAGCAACAGGCCGCAGAGGGTAAAGCCCATGCCGATGGCCAGCGAGAACGGCATTGGCCGGCGATCGGTATAGAGCCCGATCACCGGCTGCAGTAGCGACGCGGTCAGCTGGAACGTCAGCGTGATCAA
The DNA here is from genome assembly GCA_041487395.1 of Dongiaceae bacterium. Classification (GTDB taxonomy): domain Bacteria; phylum Pseudomonadota; class Alphaproteobacteria; order Dongiales; family Dongiaceae; genus DASXQK01. The sequence continues at coordinate 6,876 of JBGPNG010000057.1, read as the reverse complement.
TCCGATCTGGGCGAAACTGAGCTGGAACGATGTCTTCAGGATCGGGTAGATGGCCGGCACCAACGACTGGATCATGTCGTTGAGGAAATGGGAAAAGCTGAGGGCCGCCAAGACAGCGAAAACTGCGCCGTCGACCAGCGCCTGCTGCCGGGGAATCGTATTCTCGCTCAAAGATCGCTCCAATCGAACGTCGGACTCGTTGCCGCCATTATGCAAACTCTGCCGCGCTGCACCACTGCGGGCTGGCCATAGGAGCCGCGCAAATTTGCCGAAGCCTCGACCCGATCAATAGCCGCCGATCATGCGCCGCCAGGCCAGACTCCAGATACGCCACGGCGGCGTTGCCTGCACGCCAGCCTGGAAAGGGTCATAGCCTGCTGCGGCAAGGCGCTTCAAATAAAGGGCGGCAAGCGTCGCCGGCAACAATGCCGGCTGGCATGACCGTGGCACCTGGGGCGACAATTCGCGGGCGCGCGTCAGCCAGACAGTCGCCTCGGCCGCAACCGCGCCGACAACCCGCGGCAAGACTCTGGAAGGCCCATGCTCGAACAGCACATTTGGCGCCAAGCCCGCCTCGGCCATCAGGGCCGCCGGCATATAGAGCCGGCGCCGGCTTGCGTGAAACGGCACCGCTCGCAACAAGCCGGTCAGGGCCCAGGCGATGCCGACAGCCCGGCCGGCCTCGCGCGCGGCGGCGCCCGGCTCACCCAAAACCTGGAGCGCCAGTTGCACCAGCGTGGCCGAGCTGCCCTCCGCATAATCGACCAAGGCCGCAAGATCGGCGGGCAGTTCGCTTTCGAGATCGCGCTCGCGCGTGGCGATCAGCCGTTCGAACAGCACCTTTTCCAGGCCGTGCGCCCTAATAGCCGCGGCCAGCGGGCGAATCACCTCATGGGCGCGCGGCCGCCCGAGGTAGATCTCGTCCAACGCGTCGCGCCACCACTGCAAGCGGATCAAACCCATGAGCGGCTCGCTGACGGACTCCCGCGCGCGCGACACTTCAAGATTGAAGGCATAGAGCGCGAACAGCGCCTCGCGCCGATCGGATGGCGCGAACAGCGCCGTCAGATAACGATCGGCATCCTGCCGGCGCAGCAGCTGGGCGCAGTAGGAAGACGCGATTTTCGCCATGATTCCGATATCCGCAGAACAATAACCACGTTGAAGCAATAATCCGTTGGGATAGAATGATTATAGACTGCGAGTCGAACGAAGGGGGCCGGCGATGAAAAATCCGCTCGAAAACCTACACTACTCTTTGGGCCTGGGCTTGATTCTGGCCGTGGTCGTGTTCCTGCTGCGCGGCCATTACAGCATGATCGGCGAGGCCGCCTTCTGGGCGTTCATCTTCCGCTACCTGCATGTCTTGCTGGGCATTCTCTGGATCGGCCTGCTCTACTACTTCAACTTCGTGCAGATCCCGTCCATGCCCAAGATTCCCGACGATCAGAAGCCTGCGATCAGCAAGGTCATCGCGCCGTCAGCGCTGTTCTTTTTCCGCTGGGCCGCAGCCGGGACCGTGCTCTTCGGCCTGATCACCGCCTGGTCGAACGGCTACCTTGAGCAAGCATTGTCATTCCAGGTGCCGACCATCGGCATCGGCATGTGGCTGGCATTGATCATGGCGGCCAATGTGTGGTTCGTGATTTGGCCCAATCAGAAAAAGGTACTTGGCATCGTTCAGGCCGATGCCGACGCCAAGAAGGCCGCGGGGCGCATCGCGATGTTGGCCTCGCGCACCAACACCATGTTGTCGATCCCCATGCTCTATTGCATGGTCGCGCAACAGAATGTCGGCTGACGCCAAACCGGCATCCAAACCAAGAACGGGGTCCTTCGGGACCCCGTTTCGCTTTCAGGGCACCGCAATGAGTGCGGCGGCCACGAGCCGGCCTTCGGCCATCAGGACGTTGTAGGTACGACAGGCGGCACCCGTGTCCATCGGTTCGATGACGATGCCGGTCGCCCGGAGCGCCTGGCGCAAGGCTGACGGCACGGGGACAATGCGGGGACCCTGGCCGAACAGCAGCAGATCGACGGTGCCGCCCCGGCCGGCCGCGGCGACGGGTTCGAGATTCTCCAGGCTCGCCTCGCCTGGGAGCCACACCGGCCAGGCGACGGTTCGCTCCGGAAAGACGAGCACGGCGCCGGCATAGAGCTGGCCGCCGATGCGGAAGCGCCCCTCGCCATAGCTTTCGACGATTTGCCGTCCGGCCGGGATGAGCGGCGTCAGATCCGTCACGGCACTGCCTGCCTCATGGCCGGTCGTCGACGGGCGCCTTCACTCTTGGTCCGCGGCGCAGGCGGTTCTCGCCGAGGAACAGCAGGATCGGCGCAGCGATGAAGATCGACGATGACGTGCCGATGACGATGCCGAACAGGATGACGATGGCGAATTCCTGGACGGCGCCGCTGGCGACCAGGGCCAGCGGCAGCGTGGCGAGGAAGGTCGTGAATGAGGTGTTGATGGTCCGGTTCAGGGTCTCGTTGATCGAAAGATCGATCAGCTGGCGCAACGGCATGGCCTTGTACTTGCGCAGATTCTCGCGCACCCGGTCATAGACCACGACCTTGTCGTTGATCGAATAGCCCATGATGGTCAGGATCGCCGCCAGGCTCGTCAGATTGAACTGCAGCCCGGTGATGGCGAAGAATCCGACCGTCTTGGTGACGTCGAGAATCAAGGTCACGACGGCCCCGACGCCGAACTGCCATTCGAAGCGGAACCAGATGTAGATCAGCATCGCGATCAGGGCGAGGCCGAGTGCCTTTATGCCATTGGCAAACAACTCTCTACTGACCGTGGCGCCGACCGCCTCGACCTGGCGAAGCTCGGTGCCCGGGAATTTTTCCAGCAGCGTCTGACGGACTTTTTCGACGGCTTTCTGCTGCGCCGCTTCGCCCCCGGGCTGACGCTCCAGGCGGATCAGCACGTCCTGCGGTGAACCGAATTGCTGGAGGGCCGCCTCCCCCAGGCCCAGGGAATTGAGATCGGAGCGCAGCGCCGAGAAGTCGGCCGGTCCGGGCGTGCGTGCTTCGATGGCGATGCCGCCGCGGAAGTCGATGCCGTAGTTGAGGCCCGGATAAAAGAACAGGACGATCGAGGCCGTGCTGAGGATCGCCGAGACGACAAGGCCGGCGATGCGGCCACGCATGAACGCGATGTTGGTCTTGTCGGGAACGAAGCGAAGCCGGAACATGGCGCGCCTCGCAAAACGTGCAATGCCGACGGACGGCGCCGACGCAGCCATAGCGACATGATCCAACGCACGCCAACGATGGCGGTGAACATCGACGTGCAGATGCCGAGGCTGATCGTCACGGCAAAGCCCTGGACCGGGCCGGAGCCCAGCGTATAGAGGATCAGCATCTTGATCAGGGTTGTGGCATTTGAGTCGAAAATGGTGGAAAAGGCGCGCCGGAAGCCGGCATCCAAGGCGGCGATGGGCGAGCGGCCGAGCTTCGTCTCCTCGCGGATGCGCTCATTGATCAGCACATTGGCATCCACCGACATGCCCAGCGTCAGCAGCATGCCGGCGATCCCCGGCAGCGTCAGGGTGGCCCCGATCGCCGACAGGATGCCGATGGTCAGGATGAAGTTGAACAGCAAGGCAATGTCGGCGAACATACCGAACAATCCATAAGCGAGCACCATATACACGGCGACCAGCGCAAATCCGATGATGCAGGCATAGATGCCGGCCCGAATGGAATCGGCGCCCAGGTCCGGGCCGACGGTGCGCTCCTCGATGATGTTCAGCGGAACAGGCAGTGCACCCGCCCTCAGCAGCAGGGCCAGATCCTGGGCCGCCTGAGTCGTGAAGTTGCCGCTGATCTGGCCGGAGCCGCCGCAGATCGCGTCGCGGATGACCGGCGCGCTGATCACCTTGTTGTCCAGCACGATGGCGAAAAGCTTGCCGACATTGTTCTGCGTGGCATCGCAGAACCGCTTGGCCCCGACGGAATCGAAGGTGAAGCTGACGACCGGCAGACCGTTCTGATCGATCGTCGACGCGGCACTGGTCAGGTTTTCGCCGCTGACCATGACCCGCTTCATCACCACATAGAAGGGCGCCTCGCCCCCGCGGGGTATCGAGGCAAGAGGTAGAATCTCCGATGTGGCCGGCAAGGCGCCGGCCTGCGCCGCTTCGGGCGTCACGGATTCGTCGATAAAACGGAAGGTCATCTTTGCCGTCTTGCCGATGAGCGCCTTGACGCGCTCCGGGTCCTGGATGCCCGGCAGTTGCACCAGGATCCGGTCGGTGCCCTGACGCTGAATGAGCGGCTCGCGCGTACCGCTTTCGTCGATACGGCGGCGGACGATTTCGATGGATTGCGCTATGGCCTTTTGCGCGATGTCGGCGATTGCCGCGGTGCCGTAACTGGCGGTGACCGAGCCGTCGGAATCGATCTGGAGATCCATCGCCTGATCCCCGACGCCGCGGGTCACGCCTTCCAGCAGAGGCCGGGCAGTTTCGATGCTGCCGACATCGCGAAGCTTGAGCTTGACTGCATGGCCCTGGATGCCGAGGTCGGTATAGCCGATATTGGCCTTGCGCAAATCGCTGCGGATGCCATCGACGACGCCGACCAGGCGCTCATGGGCGACGGAATCGAGATCGGCGGCCAGCAGCAGGGAAGAGCCGCCCTGGAGATCAAGGCCCAGGCTGACCCGGTGCAAAGGAAGCCAGGAGGGAATCGCATCGACGACGCGCGCCGAGAAGACGTTTGGGATGGCCAGGATGCAGCCCAGCGCCAAGATCGCCAGGATGAGCGTCACTTTCCATCGCGCGAAATACATCATGCCGTTCGGCCGTCCGCCGTTCTGGTCTCGAGCGTCCGCTTAGCGGGAATCGCTCTTCTTGGCGGCGGAATTGTCCTGGGTCTTGGCCGGCTCCGAGCGGGTCAGCACCTCATTGATGCTGCCTTTCAGAATCCGAACCCGAACCCCCTCGGCGATCTCGAGCTGCACTTCGCCGTCGTCGATCACTTTGGTCACGACGCCCAGAATGCCACCCGAGGTGACGACGCGGTCGCCCCGCTTGACGGCGGATACCAGCGCCTTGTGTTCCTTCATCTTTTTCTGCTGCGGCCGGATCAGCAAAAAGTAGAAAACAGGAATGATCAGCACCATCGGCAGGATGAAACCCATGATGCCTTGGCCGTCCGGCGCGCCCGCAGCCGCCTGGGCGTAAGCGGAGGTTATGAACATGATGACTCCCGGAGGTGTGCCGCTGAGCGGCGGACTATAGCGTCCCAAGTTGGAAAAGCAATGGTCGCGGGCCGCCGGGCTTTCTTGGCCGAAAGGGGGCTGCTAGGGTTGCGCCGCCATGACCGATCCTACCCTGATCCCCCTTCTTCACCGTATCGCCGAAGCTCTTGAGCGGCAGGCTCCCGCGTCCCCCGCCTCGGCCGCGCTCGACAAGGCGGATGCCTTCGTTTGGCATGCCGACGGCGGGCGGCTGGAGGCGGTCGTCAAGGTCAGCCGCGTCGATCTCGACCTGTTGCGAGGAATCGATCAGGCGCGCGAGACGCTGCTCGACAACACGCGTCGCTTCGCCAAGGGTCTGCCGGCCAACAATGCGCTGCTCTGGGGGGCGCGCGGCACGGGAAAGAGTTCGCTGGTCAAGGCGGTCCATGCGGCGGTCAACGCCGAATTCAAAGGCGCCATCGCGCTCATCGAGATTCACCGCGAGGACCTCGCCTCCCTGCCCCCGCTTCTCGCCTGGCTGCGCGGGCAAAAGCGCCGCTGCCTGCTGTTGTGCGACGATCTCTCCTTCGACGCCGCCGACACTAGTTACAAATCGCTGAAAGCGGTGCTGGAGGGCGGCATCGAGGGACGGCCGGCCAATGTGGTGTTTTACGCCACGTCCAATCGTCGTCATTTGATGCCGCGCGAGATGATCGAAAACGAGCGCTCGACGGCGATCAATCCGGCGGAGGCGGTCGAGGAAAAAGTCTCTCTCTCCGACCGCTTCGGCCTCTGGCTCGGCTTCCACAATTGCGACCAGGACACCTATTTCGCCATCGTCGAAGGTTATGCGCGGCGCTATGGCCTCAAGCTGCCCGTCGAAACCTTGCGCGCCGCGGCGAATGAATGGTCGGTCACCCGCGGCGCGCGGTCCGGCCGCGTTGCCTGGCAATACATCCAGGATCTCGCCGGACGGCTAGGCCGCCAGCTCGATTGACCCGAAGCCGACGCGCCCGGAAATCAGGCGCCCTGGGGGCCGAGCTGGCTTAGCGGGTCGACGGCCTGTGCGCCCTTGCGCAATTCGAAATGAAGTTGGGGGGCGGTGACATTGCCCGACTGGCCGACGCGGCCGATCACCTGACCGCGTTTAACCTGATCGCCGCGTTTTACCAGCAGCGCGTCGCAATGGGCATAGGCGGAGACCCAGCCGTCTGCGTGGCGCACCAGCAGCAGATTCCCGAGAGCGCGGAGCTCGTTGCCGGCATAGACGACCACGCCATTGTCCGCCGCATGAACGGGCGTGCCGACCGGCGCGCCGATATTGATGCCGTCGTTCTGCAACCCGCCATCCTTCGCGCCGAATGGCAAAATGATTTTGCCGTTGACGGGCCAGAGGAACTTGCCGGAGCCGTGGCCAAGGGGTTGAGGTGGGGTGCTCGTGGTCTGGGTCGATGCCGGCGGCACAGAGGGCGGCACCGCCGCCGTGCCGCCGTCGCTCGCTGTCGTGGTTGTCGCGGCGGTCGACGTTGCCGGTGCGACGGGGGTCAGAACCGGAGTTGTCGTGCTCATCCCGCCATTTGTGGTCGCCGCCGTCGACGTTTCCGGCGGCAAGGGCGGCAGGGTGGTCACCCCCGTCGAGGAACTGCTGGTCGTTGTCACGGTCGTGGATGTCGTGGTCGTAACGG
>JBGPNG010000056.1:0-7702 GCA_041487395.1 Dongiaceae bacterium | reverse complement strand
CGAGCACGAGCAATTCGATTGCGTTCACGGCATAGACAAGTGTCGCGCCCAGCACCGCCGCCATGGCGAGCGCTGCCCAAATCTGCACCGTCTGCCCAAAATAGGAACCGCTCAGTAGCCGCGCGCCGAGACCCGCCTGGGCACCGGTCGGGAGTTCGCCCACGATGGCGCCTACTAGGCTGATGGCGACAGCGACCTTGAGAGAGGCGAAGAGGAAAGGAACGGAGGCCGGCCAGCGCAATTTCCAGAAAACCTGCCCCGCCGTCGCGCTATAGCTGCGCATGAGATCGAGCTGCAGGGGATCGGGCGAGCGCAGCCCCTTGACCATGCCGATGGTCACGGGAAAAAAGCAGAGATACATGGAGATGATCGACTTCGGGATCAGCCCGGTGAAGCCGAAATTGCCGAGCACGACGATGATCATCGGCGCGATCGCCAATATCGGGATGGTCTGGGACGCGATGATCCAGGGCATCAGGCTGCGATCCAGCGTCCGCACATGCACGATGCCGACGGCGAGCAGAATGCCGAGCAATGCGCCGAAGGCGAAGCCGACCATCGTTGCCGAAGCGGTGACATAGGCATGATAGATGAGGCTGCGCTTGCTCGTGACGGGGGTCGTGAGAGCAGTCTTGTAAAGCTCGGTCCCGATTTGAGATGGCGTGGGCAGCACCGGGCGTTCCATGGACAAGGTCGCCGCGACAAGATCGTCAAATCCTCCAAGTCGGCCAGAAAACTTCCATTGATCCAGCACCCTGGGCATGTTGAGGGCGAAGGCAGCGAAATACCAGAGGACGAGAATGGCAAGGATGACGCTTGCCACCGGCCACGCCAGCTCCACGACCCAACCACCCCGCATTCGGCGGCGGGATTCCGTCAGCGTGTCAGCCGTCATAGGAATGCCCCGTGCGCAGCGCCTCGCGCACGCGGTGCGCCACCGCAAGGAACTCCGGCGTATCGCGGATGTCGAGGCTGCGTTTGCCCGGCAAGCTGCTCTCGATCACCTCGACGATTCGCCCCGGCCGCGGGCTCATCACCACGATCTTGGTGGAAAGGAACACGGCCTCCGATATGGAATGAGTGACGAAGACGACGGTCTTGCGCGTCTGCTCCCAGAGCCGGATCAGATGCTCATTCAAATGATCCCGCGTGATCTCATCCAAGGCGCCGAACGGCTCATCCATCAACAGAAGCTGCGGCTCGAAGCAAAGGGCGCGGGCGATGGAAACGCGCTGCTGCATGCCGCCCGAGAGCTGCCAGGGAAACTTCCGCTCGAATCCGGTCAGCCCCACCATGTCGAGATATTTCGCGGCTCGAACCACCCGTTCTTCGCGCGGCTGGCCGATGATCTCCAGCGGCAGGGTGACATTGCGCAGCACGCTGCGCCAGGGATAGAGAGCGGGCGCCTGAAAGACGTAACCATAGGCGCGCGCCAGACGAGCCGCCTGGGGCGAGACGCCGTTGACGGCGATCGCGCCCTCGGTTTGATGTTCGAGATCGGCGATGACGCGCATCAAGGTCGTCTTGCCGCAACCCGATGGTCCGATGAAGGATACGAACTCGCCGCGCTCGATGCTGAGATCGATGTTGGCAAGGGCGATGACCGGGGCATCCGGTGTGGCAAAGATCAGGGAAAGATTGCGAATCTCCACGGCCGGCGCATCCGCGGCGCGCGTCTGGTCGGAGACGACTTTGAGACTCGCTTTACCGGCCATGTTTCCCCGTTTTATGCGCTCGCCATACGGTCCTCATGCTTCGACGAGCTCAGCATGAGGTTCGAATCAATTCGCCGGCACGTTGGCCCGTTCCACGATGGCGCGTAGCAGAACGTCGCAGCCGGCCGCCAGTTCGTCCTGCTTGGCATCTTCGATCTCGTTGTGGCTGATGCCGTCCTTGCAAGGCACGAAGACCATCGCCGTGGGCGCTACCCGCGACAGGTAGACCGAATCATGCCCCGCCCCGCTGACGATTTCCCGGTTCGAGAAGCCCAGCTCTTCGGCCGCCTGTTTGACCGCGGCGACGCAGTCCGCGGCGAATTTCACCGGTGGCGAATACCAGATTTCCTTGAAATCGATTTCCAACTTCAGCTCGGCCGCGATCTTCTCCGCCTCGGCCTGCATCTGGCGGCCCATGCCGGCGAGAACTTCGGGGTCGGGATGCCGGAAATCGATGGTGAAGAACACCTTGCCCGGGATGACGTTGCGCGAGTTGGGTGAAACCTGAAGCATGCCGACGGTGGCGCAAGCGTAAGGCGGATGGGAGAGGCCGATGCGATTGACGGCGCTCACCATGCGGGCGACGCCGACGAGCGCGTCCTTGCGCCGCGGCATGGGCGTCGGCCCCGCATGGGCCTCCTGCCCCGTCACCGTCACTTCATACCAGCGAATGCCTTGCACCCCTTGGACGACGCCGATGGTCTTGTTCTCCGCCTCCAGGATCGGTCCCTGCTCGATATGGGCCTCGAAGAAAGCGGCGATGGGGCGGCCCCCGCAGGCCGCATCGCCGTCATAGCCGATGCGCTTCAATTCCTCGCCCATGGACTTGCCGTCGACATCCTTGCGCGCGAGCCCGTAGTCCAGATCGAAAACGCCGGCGAAGACGCCGGAGGCGACCATGGCCGGGGCGAAGCGCGACCCCTCTTCATTGGTCCAGACGACGACTTCGATCGGCCGCTGGGTTTCGTAGTTGAAATCGTTGAGAGTGCGGATGACCTCAAGGCCGGCCATGACTCCATAATTGCCATCGAACTTGCCGCCAGTGGGTTGGGTGTCGATATGGCTGCCGGTCATCACCGGGGGCAGCGAATTGTCCTTGCCGGAGCGCCGCGCGAAGATGTTGCCCATCTTGTCGATGGTCATGGTGCAGCCGGCGGCCTTGCACCATTCCTGAAACAGATCGCGGGCCTGGCGATCGAGATCGGTCAAGGCCAGACGGCAGACGCCGCCCTTATCCGTGGCGCCGATCTTGGCCAGTTCCATCAAGCTCTGCCACAGCCGGTCGCTGTCGATCCGGATATTCGTCGCCATCGTTCCTCCCGCTCGTCGCCCTCATCCTTCGACAGGCTCAGGATGAGGATCTGACACATACAACAAAGTCCTCATGCTGAGCTTGTCGAAGCATGAGCTGCAACGTTCGCACCCTATTCGGCCGCCTTGCGCATGGGATTTTGTGGGTGTTGCGTCCAATTCAGGTAAGGTTTGCCGGTTTCCACCGGCACCATGGTGATGCAATCCGGCACCGGGCAAACATGCATGCACAGATTACAACCGACGCATTCCTCGTCAATGATCCGATAGCGGCGCCGGCCATCCACCCGCTCGGCGGCGATGGATTGATGGGATGTGTCTTCGCAGGCGATATGGCAAAGCCCGCAGGTGATGCAGAGGTCCTGATCGATATGGGCGATGGTCTTGTAGTTCATGTTGAGGAATTGCCAATCGGTGATATTGGCCACCGCCTTGCCACGGAAATCGTCGATCCGGGCATAGCCCTTTTCGTCCATCCAGTTCTTCAACCCGTCGATCATGTCATCGACGATCTTGAAGCCGAAATGCATCGCCGCGGTGCAGACCTGAACCGTGCCGGCGTCAAGAGCGATGAACTCCGCCGCATCGCGCCAGGTGGCGATGCCGCCGATGGCTGAAATCGGCAGGCCGCGCGTGGCGGCATCGCGGGCGATCTCCGCCACCATGTGAAGGGCGATCGGCTTCACGGCCGGACCGCAATAGCCGCCATGGGAGCCTTTGCCGTCCACCGTGGGCGTCGGTGCCATCAGATCCAGATCGATCGAGGTGATCGAATTGATGGTGTTGATGAGCGATACGCCGTCGGCCCCGCCGGCCTTTGCCGCTCGCGCCGGGCCCATGATGCTGGTGACATTGGGGGTCAGCTTGACGAGCACGGGCATGCGCGTATGCACCTTGCACCAGCGCGCCACCATCTCGATGTATTCGGGCACCTGGCCGACGGCCGAGCCCATGCCCCGCTCGGACATGCCGTGGGGGCAGCCGAAATTGAGCTCGACCCCGTCGGCGCCGGTCTCCTCCACCAGCTTCAGAATCTTGGCCCAGGGCTGCTCCTCACAGGGCACCATGAGCGAAACGACGACAGCGCGATCAGGCCAATCGCGCTTCACCTGCTTGATCTCGCGCAGGTTGATATCGAGAGGGCGGTCGGTGATCAGCTCGATGTTGTTGAAGCCGATCATCTTGTCGCCGTTGTAGTGCAGCGCGCCATAGCGCGAGGACACGTTGACGATCGGGGGATCCTCGCCCAGCGTCTTCCAGACCACACCGCCCCAGCCCGCCTTGAAGGCCCGGACGACGTTGTATTCCTTGTCCGTCGGGGGCGCGGAAGCGAGCCAGAACGGATTGGGCGATTTGATGCCGACGAAATCGCTGCGCAGGTCTGCCATGGCGCTCTCCTATCGAGCTTTCGCCTTGAGATATCGATCGATCGCTTGGGCCGCGACCTTGCCATCCTCGACTGCCTGCACGGTCAGGTCCTGACCAGTGGCGGCGCCGTCGCCGCCGGCATAGACGCCGGGCAGCGAGGTCGCCCGCTCCGCATTCACGGCGATACGGCCGTCCTTCAGTTCCAGGGGTTCGTTGGCGCTCTTGATCGCGGGATCGGGCAGGAAGATCTGGCCGATCGCATTGAACACCATGTCGCCGCCCAGCCAGAAGCCATTTCCCGTGCCGGCAAGCCGGCCCTGGGAATCGAGTTGGGTATATTCGAACTCGATCTCATGAAGTTGGCCCTTGGTGCCCCGGAGCCGGACGGGCCTTGCCCAGTGCTTGATCTTGACGCCGTTGATCTGGGCGAATTCCTGTTCGTGATGGGTCGCACTCATCTCCGCCGGCCCACGGCGGTAGACGATGGTGACGTCCTCCGCGCCCAGTCGCTTGGTCTGCACGGCGATATCGATGGCGGTGTTGCCGCCGCCGATGACCACCACCTTGCGGCCGACGGGCAAGCTCGATTTGTCGGCGGCTTGGCGCAGGCGCGCGATATAGGCGACGGCATCTTCCACGCCCCTCAGATCCTCGCCTTCGGCTTGCAGCGCGTTGACCCCCGACAAGCCCATGCCGAGAAAGACCGCGGCAAAATCGCGGCGAAGGCCGGTCAGTGCGATGTCGCGGCCAAGCGCCTTGCCGGTGCGCGCCTCTATCCCGCCGAGAGAAAGAATGAAATCGACTTCGCGTTGGGCAAAGTCGTCCGGCACCTTGTAGGCGGCAATTCCGTATTCATTGAGCCCGCCCAGCTTGTCGCTCGCCTCGAAGACCGTAACGTCATGCCCCAGCAAGGCGAGGCGATGGGCGCAAGAGAGGCCCGCCGGCCCGCCGCCCACGACGGCAACGCGCTTGCCGCTGGCGGAAGCGCGCCGGAAAGGCTGCACGCCCGCCGTGAATAGATGATCGGTGGCATAGCGCTGGAGCGCGCCGATATTGACCGGCTTGTCCTCCGATAGATTGCGCACGCAAGCCTGTTCGCAGAGGACCTCCGTCGGGCAAACGCGGGCGCAGGTGCCGCCGAAGATGTTCTCTTCGAGGATCGTGACGGCCGCACCCTTCAAATTGCCGGTTGCAATCTTGCGAATGAAATTGGGAATGTCGATGCCGGTCGGGCAGGCCTCGATGCATGGCGCGTCGTAGCAGAAGTAGCATCGGCTGGAATCGACCAAGGCGCGCTTGGCATCCAGCGCCGGTTCGACGTCGCCGAAATTGGTGTCGTAGTCTGCAGGTTGCAATCGGTGGGCCGCGATGTCGGCCTGTTGCTCGCTCATCCAGCCACTCCTTAATCTGGCCGCCACCCCTTCGACAGGCTCGGGGTGAGGCCCGCGCTCCCAATCCTCATGCCGAGCTGAAGGGTGGGGCAATCCCGCGCGCCTACCCACGCCTTGCCCAGGGCCCGCGCAATGCTTAGCCTCTGGACAGAAGCGAATCCTAGACCCAATCTGACCAAACGGTCAATTTCGGATTGAGACCCGGCGCGGCGCCGCTCGCCGCCCGTAACCGAGAAGGGCGCCGGGGCGATGACGGGGCGAAACACAAGGTCGAGCAATGTGCCGACGTTGCTGGGGCCGGCCGCAAGCCGGCGCGAGCGACGGCGGCTCGACAGCGAAGCCCGCATCCTGACCGCGGCCGAGCAGGTTTTCGCCGAAGCCGGCTTCTCCGGTGCCACCACGGCCGTCATCGCCGCCAAGGCCCGCCTGCCCAAGGCCAATGTTCACTACTACTTCGGCACCAAGGAGCGGCTCTATCGCCGGGTGCTGAAACGAATCCTGGATGCCTGGCTGGCCAGCGGCGATGGCATCCGCGCCGATGCCGAGCCCGCGAGCGCCTTTAGCGACTATATCGCGGCCAAGGTGGAAGCATCGCGCCGCCAGCCTTTTGCCTCCAAGGTTTTCGCCAACGAAATCCTGCATGGCGCCCCGCAACTGACGGACTATCTGGCGGAGCAGGTTCGCCGCTGGGTCGAGGACAAGGCAAAGGTCATCGACCATTGGGTCGCCCGCGGCCTGATGCGGCCGGTCGACGCGCCCCATCTCTTTTTTGTCATCTGGTCGGCGACCCAGACGTATGCCGACTTCGATTGCCAGATTCGCGCCGTGCTGAAGCGCGAGCGGCTTAGACCGGAGGATTATTCGGCCGGCGCCGCCCTCATCACCCGCATGGTGCTAAGCGCCTGCGGAATCGCGGAGGTCACGGCCTCCCGGGCGGCAAAACGAGCCCGGCGGCGGTGACCACGAGGCTGGGGCTGTGCAAAACTCGGCCCCCCATGAACTTGACCGATTGGACAGTTTGACCCTAGTCTTGATGGGGAGATGATCGCGCAGCGGGCGCGCCAGAACGCCCGACGGCGAAAGCGGATTGCGTCATCTCCATGCCTGCTCTGCAACCGGGAGGATTTCATGTCGGAACCGAAACGCGCTCTACTTTCGCTCAGCCGCCGCAAACTGATTCGTCTGGGTGCCGTGGGTGCCGCGGCATTGGCCGCCCCCTGGAGCGGCGCCCTTGCAGCCGCCAAACTTAAGGTGGCCGGCGTCTTCGGCACGCCGATCGAAGAGCCCTGGGTCAACCAGATTCACGTCGCCTTGCTCCGCGCCAAGAAAGACCTCGGCGTCGACTATCAATGGTCGGAGAGCGTCAAGGCCTCGGATTTCGGCCGCGTCCTGCGCGAACACGCCGAAAGGGGTGCCGGCCTCATCATGGGCGATGCCTTCACCGACGAAGATGCCGCGCGCCGGGTCGCCAAGGCCTACCCGAAGGTCGCCTTCGTCATGGGTTCGGGCGGTGGGCCGGCCGATCCCAATTTCAGCGTCTTCGACAACTGGATCCACGAACCCGCTTATATCTCCGGCATGATCGCCGGCAAGCTCACCAAGACGAACATGGTCGGCGCCGTCGCCGCCATGCCGATCCCCGAGGTCAACCGCCTGGTCAACGCCTTCTGTGCCGGCGCCAAGGAGGTGAACAAGAACGTCAAGTGCAAGTTCTCCTTCATCGATTCCTTCTTCGATCCGCCAAAGGCCAAGGAGGCGGCACTGGCCCAGATCGAGGCCGGCGTGGATGCGGTCTATGCCGAGCGCTTCGGCGTCATCGAGGCGGCCAAGGACAAAGACGTGATCGCCTTTTCCAACATGACCGACCAGTCCTCGATCGCGCCGGATACGGTCGTCACCAGACCGATCTGGGACATG
>JBGPNG010000055.1:0-7831 GCA_041487395.1 Dongiaceae bacterium | reverse complement strand
CGGCCCCTGTTCGACGATATGGCCTTCGGTCATGACGCAAACGCGCTCGGCCATCGTGCGCACGATATGGAGGTCGTGGGTTATCAGAAGCAGCGCCATGCCGAGCTTGGCCCGGAGATCTTTCAACAGGGCCAGAATCTGGGCCTGGATGGTGACGTCCAGTGCGGTGGTCGGCTCGTCGGCGATCAAGAGATCGGGTTGGTTGGCCAGCGCCATGGCGATCATCACCCGCTGGCGCTGGCCGCCCGAAAGCTCATGGGGAAATGCCTCGAGCCGCTTCTCCGCTTCGGGCAGACCCACCAGGCGCAGCAGCTCCAGCACGCGTTTGCGAACGAGGGCGTCGGGAAGGTTCTTGTGCAGGGTCAGCACCTCGCCGATCTGCCGCTCGATCCGGTGGAGCGGATTGAGCGAGGTCATCGGCTCCTGGAACACCATCGCGATGCGATTGCCGCGGATCTGGCGCAACCGTTCCGCCGGCGCGCCGATCAGCTCCTCGCCGGCAAAGCGGATGCTGCCGGCGGGATGGCGGGCCAGCGGATAGGGCAAAAGCTGCAGGATCGATAGCGCGGTCACGGTCTTGCCGGACCCGCTTTCCCCCACCAAGGCCAGCGTCTCGCCCTTGTCGAGGGAGAAGCCGGCACCTTCCAGGGCCACGACGGCCTTCTGGCCCGCGCCGAAGGTGACCGCAAGATCGCGAACCTCGAGCAGCTTCGGCGCGTCGCTCATGCGAGATTCTTGCGGGGATCTAAGGCGTCGCGAATGGCCTCGCCGATAAAGACCAACAGCGTCAACAACGTGCCCAGCACGGCAAAGCCGGTGATGCCGAGCCACGGGGCCTGCAGATTCGTTTCGGCCTGATGCAGCAGGTCGCCTAGCGAAGGCGACCCGGGCGGCAGGCCGAACCCCAGGAAGTCGAGGGCGGTCAGCGTCGTGACGGCGCCACCCATCTGGAAGGGCAGGAAGGTGAGCATCGAGACCATGGCATTGGGCAGCAGATGACGGAACATGATGGTCGTGTTGCTGACGCCGAGCGCGCGCGCGGCGCGCACATATTCGAAATTGCGCGCCCGCAGGAACTCGGCGCGCACCAGGCCCACCGGCCAGGTCCAGCTGATCAGCAGCATGATGCCGAGCAGCCACCAGAAATTCGGCGTTACCACGCTGGCCAGGATCATCAGGATGAACAGCGTCGGCATGGAACCGAAAATTTCCAGGAATCGCTGGAAGGTAAGATCGACCTTGCCGCCGAAATAGCCCTGGACGGCCCCGGCGACGATGCCCACGGGCGTGCAGAAAATCATCAGGGTCAGGCCGAACAGCACGGAAATGCGGAAGCCGTAGAGCGCGCGGGCCACCACGTCGCGCGCCTGGTCGTCGGTCCCGAGCCAGTTCTTGGCGTCCGGAGGCGTCGGCGAGGGTCCCGGCAGATCGAGCACGGCGGCGTCGTCGCTGTAGGGGATCAGCGGCCAGATCATCCAACCCTTGGCCTGGATCAAGCCTGCGACATAGGGATCCTTGTAGTCGGCCGTGGTCTCGAATTCCCCGCCGAATATGGTTTCGGGATAGTCGACCAGGACCGGCATGTAAAAATGCCCGTCATAGCGGATC
Organism: Dongiaceae bacterium; assembly: GCA_041487395.1. GTDB lineage: Bacteria > Pseudomonadota > Alphaproteobacteria > Dongiales > Dongiaceae > DASXQK01. Next base: position 6,223 of record JBGPNG010000055.1, on the reverse strand, counting down.
AGCAGCGGCCGATCGTTGGCGATGAAGTCGGCGAAAAGACTGATGACGAACAGGGCGACGAAAATCCAGAGCGCCCAGAAGCCGCGCCGGTTGGCCCGAAAAGCGGCGAGCCGCCGGCGATTGAGCGGCGAAATCGTCAGGCCGAACAGGCGGCCGGTGGCCGGTGCGGCGGCCGCGGGCGCGCTCATGTGCTGCGGCTTTCGAAGTCGAGGCGCGGGTCGACGAGCGTATAGGTGAAATCGCCGATGATGTTCACCAGCAGGCCGATCAGGCCGAAGACGTAGAGATTGGCGAACAGCACCGGATAGTCGCGACGGATGAGGGCGTCATAGCCCAGCAGGCCGAGCCCATCGAGGGAGAAGATGATCTCGATCAGTACGGCGCCGCCGAACAGAATTCCGATGAAGGCGGCAGGGAAACCACCGATCACGATCAGCATGGCATTGCGGAAGACGTGACCGTAGAGAACGCGCCGTTCGGTCAACCCTTTTGCCCGCGCCGTCAGCACATATTGCTGATTGATCTGATCCAGGAACGAATTCTTGGTGAGCATGGTGAGCGTGGCGAACGATCCGACCGACATGGCGGTCAGCGGCAAGGCGAGATGGTGGAAATAATCCAGGATGCGCGCCGGCCAGGAAAGATCGTGCCAATTGTCGGAGACCAGGCCGCGCAACGGAAACCAGCCGAGATAATGACCGCCGGCGAAGACCACGATCAGCAGGATGGCGAAGAGGAAGGCCGGGATCGCATTGCCGACGATGATCGACGTGGTCGTGATGGAATCGAACCGCGTGCCGTCGCGCACCGCCTTGGCGATGCCCAGCGGAATCGAGACCATGTAGGTGATCAAGGTCGTCCACAGGCCGATGGAAATCGAGACCGGCATCTTCTCGATCACCAGATCGACCACCGGGGTATCGCGGAAGAAGCTGTTGCCGAAATCGAAGGTCACATATTTGCGCAGCATGATGAAAAAACGGACGTGGATCGGCTTGTCGAAGCCGTAATATTTCTTTATCCGCTCGATAAAGGCCGGGTCGAGACCGCGGGCGCCGCGATACGTGCCGGCCTGTCCGCCGCTGGTGGTGACCGAGGCGCCCGTCGACAATACCTCGCTGCCGCCGCCGGTAATTCGCGAACCGGTGGCTTGGGCATTGCCTTGTATCTTGGCGAGCAGCTGTTCGACCGGGCCGCCGGGGGCGACCTGGATGATGAAAAAGTTGAGCGCCAAGATGCCCAACACCGTCGGCACGATCAGCAGCAGGCGGCGAATGAGATAGGCCAGCATCGGGCGGTTCAGTTCCGTCCGCGCTGGGTCAAGGCCTTGTCCTTGGCCGGATCGATCCACCAGCTATCGAGTCCAGGGGCATATTCCGGCGGCCGAGCGGGCCGGCCGAAGCGATTCCAATAGGCGATGCGATAGGCCGACAGATGAAATTGCGGGATGACGTAATAACTCCAGAGCAGCGCGCGATCCAGCGCGTGAGTCCGGGTGATCAATTGCCGGCGATCGGGGGAGGCAATGACCTGCTCGATAAGAGCGTCGATCGCCGGGTCCTTGATGCCGATGACATTCGGGCTGGCCGGCGTGTCGGCGGCCTTGGAACCCCAATAGAAGCGCTGCTCGTTGCCCGGTGAATTCGATTCGCCGAAGGCGCCCACGATCATGTCGAAATCGAAAGTCTGCGTGCGTTGCTGATATTGCGTGTCGTCGACCGTGCGCACGGCGGCATCGATTCCAAGGCGCTTCAAATTCTGGACGAAGGGCAGCGCGATGCGCTCGAACAGCGGATTGTCGAGAAGAATCTCGAAACTGAGCGCCGTGCCCGTATCCTTGTTGACGCGTTTGCCGTCCTTGACGATCCAGCCCGCGGCCTCGAGCAATGCGCCCGCTTGACGCAGATTGGCCCGGTTGTTGCCGCTGCCGTCCGTCACCGGCAGCTTGAACTCCTTGGTGAAGACCTCGTCCGGGATCTTGCCGCGCAAGGGCTCGAGAATTTTCAATTCATCCGCCGAAGGCAGGCCGCTGGAAGCGAGCTCCGAATTGTCGAAGAAGCTTTTGGTGCGGAAATACTGTCCGAAGAACAGCGTCTTGTTGCTCCACTCGAAATCGAAGGCAAAGCCCAGCGCCTCGCGCACCCGCCGGTCCTTGAAGATGTCGCGGCGGATGTTATAGGCGAAGCATTGCATGGCCGAGGGGTTGTGATTCGGGATGACATCCTTGATCAACCGGCCGTCGCCGAGAGCCGGCGTGTCGTAACCGGTCGCCCAGACTTTGGCGCTTGCCTCCAGGTTGTAGTCGAAAGCGCCGGCGAGGAAGGCGATATGGGCGACGTTGGGGTCCTTGTAGTAGTCGAAGCGCATGACGTCGTAATTGTCGACGCCGATCTTGACCGGCACTTTCCAGCCCCAATAGTTCGGATCGCGGCGATAGACGACATAGCGGCCCGCCTCGAAGGAATCGATCTTGTAGGGCCCGCTGCCGAGCGGCGGCACGAGCGTCGTATCCTCGAAGGTCTTGCCCTCCCAGTAGTGGCCGGGCAGCACCGGCAATTGGCCGAGAATTTGCGCAAGCTCGCGGTTCTTGCCGTTCTTGAAGGTGAATTTCACCTTGAGCGGGCTCAGCGCCTCGACCTTGACCACATCGGCGTAGTAGAGAGCGTATGACGGATCGCCTTTGGTCGTCAGTATATTGAAGGTGAAGACGACATCCGCGGCGGTGATGGGCCTGCCATCCTGCCAACGCGCTGCGGGCCTGAGATTGAATGCCACCCAGGAACGATCTTCCGGGATCTCGATGGATTCGGCGATCAGGCCGTATTCGGTATCGGCCTCGTCCGGATTCGGCACCATCAAGGTTTCGAACAGCGCCCCGACATTGGCGGCGGCCACACCCTTGAAGGAAAACGGATTGAAGGTGTCGAAGCTGCCGACCGAAGCCAGATGCAACTCGCCGCCTTTGGGCACGTCCGGATTGATCCAGTCGAAATGCTTGAAGTCCGGGCCATATTTGGGCTCTCCCAGCAGTGCCAAGGCGTTCACGGTATGGACCGGGCTGTCGGCCCGCGCGGCGGGAACAAGGGCCAGAGCCGAAGCGAGAGCGAACGGCAGGCAGAGCAGGCGGACGGGGTGCATGAGGGTTCCTTGAGCGATTCTGCGGGCTTGAGTATACGCATTGCCCGCAACACGGCCAGTTACGTGGCGGCCATTTAGGCGGCAGTGAGGATCCGAGGCGAAATGACCACCTCGGCCGACCATGGTTCGCCAGCCCCTCGCCCGCACTGCGGGAGAGGGTGCCGAGCGAAGCGAGGCGGGTGAGGGTCGTGGCCCACGCTTAGAGCTGACCCCATAACAGCCGATCTTCGCGGTTCCACCTTCAGGCGTGTAGTCTGGCTTCATGCCTCGCAAGGCCACGATGCTTCGCCAGAACACCACCGACGCGGAACGCCGCCTTTGGGCGGCGCTGTGGGATCGGCGATTGCAAGGGTATAAGTTTCGTCGGCAACATCCGATCGGCCGGTTCGTTGTCGACTTCGCCTGCATCAAGCATCGCTTGGTGATCGAGGCAGATGGCGGCCAACACCATGAGAGTGTGTGCGATACGCAACGCACGACTTGGCTCGAAAGTCAGGGCTGGCGCGTGATCCGGTTTTGGAACAACGACATTCTCGCCAATACGGAAGGCGTTATGAGTACGGTCTTGCAAGCACTGCGAGACGGCTGAACCCTCACCCGCCTCGCTCCGCTCGGCACCCTCTCCCGCGATGCGGGAGAGGGGCAATCAGCGTGGTGATTTTGCCTCGGACCCTAATCCTGGCGCGTGGGCGGCAGGAACTGGCTGATATCGAAGCCTCCGGGCAGTTTGCTGCCGGCCGGCGGTTCCGCCGGCGCCGGGGCCGGATGGGACGTGCCGGACCGTTCGGCTGCGCGCCGTGCCCGTTCGATCGCCTTGTTCAAGTCGGTCTGCGTGCAAAGGCCCAGCAGGACCGGATCCTGGGGCTTCAGATTGGCCGCATTCCAATGGCTGCGTTCGCGGACCTTGGCGATCGTATCCTTGGTCGTGCCGATCAGTCGCGCGATCTGGGCATCGCCCAGCTCCGGGTGATGGCGCAACAGCCACATGACCGCGTTGGGCTTGTCCTGGCGCTTCGACACCGGGGTGTAGCGCGGACCCTTCGTGCGCGGGGCCGGCAGCGGAATATTGACCTTGGCCATTTTGAGGCGCGCGGCGGGATCGGCCTGGCAGCGGGCGATCTCCTCGGCCGTCAACTGACCGTTGGCCATGGGATCCAGCCCGACGATTCCGATCGCCACTTCGCCATCGGCGATGCCCTGCACCTCCAGCGGATGCAGACCGCAGAAATCGGCGATCTGCTCGAAGGTGAGGGTGGTGTTTTCCACCAGCCAGACGGCCGTAGCCTTTGGCATCATCGGTTGTGCCATGATCGCTTCCTTGGGCGTTGTTCCGAGGGGCAGGGCAATAGCATTCCCCACTGCCCTCCGCCAGCGAGAATAGTCGCCTGGATATGGTGTCGTCCGGTCTTACATCAAGGCGGGCAGCAAGAGCCCCAAGATACCCAGGATGATGCCGGCCCAGCCCAGGGCCACCTGCCGATTGATCAGCTTGGACCTGAGTTCTTCGCCCCGCTGGCGCGCGCTCGGGCTGCTGTTCAGCACGTATTGGGCGATCAGCCCATATCCCAGGAGCAGACCGAGCAGGACGGCGGCGACATTGGCGGCCAAGATCAGGATGAGCCATAGCGCCGGCATCATCGTCATCGTGCCGAAATGAAACAGAATGCGCAGCAGGTTCACCGCGCCCCAGATGAGGGCGGCGATGCCGATCCAGCTCTGATAGGGCAGGATCTTGTCGAGGATTTCCTTGGCGTCCGGCCGGGCCCGGACGATACCCGGATATGCGGCGAGCAAGCCCACGACGATCAGAAGGATGTAGAAAAGCCAAAACATACCCTTCGCTCCCTATCTGCAGGTCCCCCAACACTCTTAATAGCGGTCTTGGGCACGAGTCTACAAGCCGTCCGCGCGGAGGGCGGCAGTTCAGCCCCGTCCCGTGGTCAATACGATCTTGCCGATATGGCTGCTGCTTTCCATCAATCGATGGGCCGCTGCCGCTTCGGCCAAGGGGAAGGTCTTGAAGATGACGGGGCCGATTTTGCCGGCCTCGATCAAGGGCCAGACCTTTTCGCGCAGCGCCTTGGCGATGGCGCCCTTTTCGGCGACTGAGCGCGGACGCAGGGTCGATCCGGTCACCGTCAGGCGCTTCATCATCAGAGGGGCGAAATCGATCTCCGCCTTGCTGCCTTCGAGGAAGGCGATCTGAACCAGCCGGCCCTCGAGGGCAAGAATCTTCAAATTGCGATTGATATAGCTGCCGCCGACCATGTCGAGAATGACATCGACGCCCCGACCGCATGTCGCTTCCTGCACGACGGCGACGAAATCCTCGCGCCGATGATCGATGGCGCGCGCGGCGCCCAGCTTCACGCAGGCCGCGCATTTCTCAGCGCTGCCGGCGGTGGCGAAGACGCGCGCGCCGAATTCGCGGGCGAGCTGTATCGCCGTGGTGCCGATGCCGCTCGACCCGCCATGGATCAGGATGCTCTCACCCGCTTTGAGGCGGGCGCGGTCGAAGACATTGGTCCAGACCGTGAAAAAAGTTTCCGGAACGGCGGCCGCCTTGATGGCATCGAGCCCGCGCGGAATGGGCAGGCATTGGGGCGCGGGCGCCGTGCAGAAATCGGCATAGCCGCCGCCGGCGACAAGCGCGCAAATTCCATCGCCGAGGCGCCAGCCGGCCACATCGGGACCGAGTGCCGCAACGCGGCCCGCGATCTCAAGGCCGGGAATGTCGGAGGCGCCCGGCGGCGGGCGATATCCCCCCTGGCGCTGCAGCACATCCGGGCGATTGACGCCGGCCGCCGCCACCTCGATCAGGATTTCGCCGGCAGCCGGTTTGGGAACAGGGCGCTTCGCCGGTTTCAATACATCCGGTCCGCCGAATTCGGCGATCTCGATGGCATTCATATTCTCGGGCAGATTGTCGGGCATGGCATTTCCGTGTGTGAAACGAACTTTAACTATGCGCGACGACAAAGACTCTGGCAATGCAGGGCGGCCTTTTCCTCGGTCTGGTTCTTGCGAAGCGGCGGCGACAGCGCGGCGCCCCGGCGATTCTTGGAGATTGTCATCCCGACCTCCG
>JBGPNG010000054.1:0-7843 GCA_041487395.1 Dongiaceae bacterium | reverse complement strand
GTGAGCGTCGTCGAGGCAGCGGCTAGGCTGCTCGGTCGCGCAATTCCCGAGGCGATCGGCGCCGAGGCGCTGGCTCTGCACCGGACGCGGGGTGTGGCTGTCCGCTTGCAAGTGGCGCCCCGGGAAATCATCGCCCTTGCCGACGGCCGGCTGTGCGTCCGGCTGACCGACGGCGACGAGTTGGCGGCCACTACCGTGGTCGTCGGCATCGGCATCGAGCCCGCAACCGAGCTGGCTCGCGCGGCGAATCTATCCGTCAATCGGGGCATAGAAGTGAATTCGGAACTGGCGACCAGCGTGCCGGGGATATTTGCCGCCGGTGACGTCGCCGAATTTCCGAGCGCTCTATCCGGACAGGCAATCCGCCAGGAGAGCTGGCACAATGCGGAGACCCAGGCGCGCACGGCTGCCCGCAATATGCTGGGTGGGCATGAACCCTATGCCGCGCTTCCCTGGCTTTGGTCGGATCAGTACGACCACACGCTCCAGGTGGCGGGCGAACCGGCACTGGCGAGCACCACCGTCGCCCGAACATGGGGTGGAAGCGCCCAGATTCAATTCCATCTCGACGCTCAGGGCAGCCTCGTCGGCGTCAGCGGCTTCGGAGAGAGCCTGTCCATGGCCAGGGAGTTCAAGCTTGCCCGCATGCTGGTCGAACGACGCCTGCGGCCCCGCGCGGACGAGCTGTCCGACATGACCGTCACGCTCAAATCGCTGCTGCGCGCAGCCTGACCGCGAAAGGGTGGCGGCTGCTTACGGGGGAGATCCAAGCTGGGCGAACGGACCCTGTTCCCGAAGGGCAAACCGGTGGCTTGCGGCAGGCTCATTGCCGGGCTTGCGTCCGCGGAAACGCCCAATCGAAGACCGGAAGCAATTTTTGCGGGCCGGCTTTCAGCGCAATAGAAAGGCGAGCGTTCGACATGTCCAGAGAGCCTCACGTGATTGCTACCGATCGCAAGCCGACCGTCGAGCAGTTGCTCCAGCGCATCTCCGAGGAGTACGAGGGCCTGAGCAAGCAGCTCAAAATCATTGCCCACCATATCGAAAGGAATCGCGACCGCCTCGGGATAGAAGGCATTCGAGAACTGGCCGAGCAATGCGAGGTGCAGCCCTCCGCGGTGGTGCGATTCGCCAAGCATTTCGGATTGTCGGGATTTGCCGAGATGCAGCGTATCTTTCGCGATGGGCTGGCGCAATATCTGGGGCAGTCCCGCAACTACGAGACGCGCATACGCAAGGGGATCGAATCCGGAGCCGGCAGGCTTTCAAGCGTGGAGATCGCCGACGAATTTCTCGGCGGCAGCATCGCAGGAATGCAGGAGCTGCAAAAACGCCTGCACGGCCCAAGTTTCAAAAAGGCGGTGAACCTGCTGGCGGAGACGGATGCGATCTCGATCTGCGGGTCGCGGCGCTCCTTTCCGGTCGCCGTATACCTCGAATACGCTCTCCAGCACACCGACAAGCGCATCACGCTGATCTCGGCCATGGGCAACATGCAACAGGGCGAGGTGCGCTCGGTCCGCAAGGGGGACGTCATGGTCGCCATTTCCTACACGCCCTATGCCCAGGAGACGATCGAAGTAGCTCAAGAAGTGCTGAAGCGCGGCGCCCGGCTGATTGCCATAACCGACAGCCGCATGAGTCCGCTCGCGCGCGAGGCCGATGTGGCACTGATCGTGCAGGACAATTCGACCCTGGGCTTCCGTTCGCTCAGCAGCACCATGAGCCTTGCGGAGAGCCTGTTCATAGCCCTGGCGTACCGCCTGGAACTTCCGCACAGCCCGACAGGACACGATGCAGTGGCGCGGATCCGCTAAATTTGCAGCGGCGGGCCCGCATGGGAGAATTCTTTGATATAATTTGAAATGGAGCGCTCATGCACCTTTCTATTAACCATCTCGATCACGCAGGCGGTGACTTGCTCGATCTTGAGATCGTCGAGCGGAAGGGCCTTGGTCATCCCGATACGATCTGCGACGAGATCGCTGAACAGCTCAGTCTGACACTGTCGCGTCATTACCTCTCTGAATGCGGCAGCGTGCTTCATTACAATGTCGATAAGGCATTGCTCGCAGGCGGCGCTGCTCGCCCCGCATTCGGCGGCGGCGAAATATCCCAGCCAATGGAACTCTTCCTTGCGGGACGAGTTACAACATCCTTCAAGGGGCAAGAACTGAGCGTCGACGAGATCGCTCGACAGGTCGCAGTCGACTGGTTCTCGAAACACATCCCGACGGTCGATACGAAGCGTCACCTCAGAGTGCATAGCCTGGTGCGGCCGGGATCGCCTGACCTAGGAAACCTTTTCGGCCGCCAGTCCGGCGGGGCGCGTCTGGCTAACGATACCTCCTGCGGCGTGGGTTATGCGCCGCTGAGCCGGCTCGAGGCCGTCGTTTATGCCGTCGAGCAAGAGCTCGGCGCGGCGACAGAATTCGGACGCCGCCCTGAGATCGGGAGAGATATCAAGGTTATGGGCGTACGGCGCGGCAAGCACGTCTACCTTACGATCGCCTGTGCGCTAGTCGGGCGGTTCGTCGAGAGCCTCACTCACTATACGGATGCCAAGAGAGTAATTGCCGACATGGCGTGCCAGACGGCGAAGCAGCACGGTGCTGATACTGTTACAGTTGATGTGAACACCGCCGACGATCCGGCGTCCGGCAGCGTCTATCTTACTGTGACGGGAACATCGGCCGAGGCCGGGGATGATGGCGAGGCAGGCCGGGGCAATCGAATAAACGGATTGATTTCACCTTTCCGGCCGATGACGTTGGAATCGGTGGCTGGCAAGAACCCGATAACGCACGTCGGAAAGCTTTATAATATAGCTGCGAGTCTTATCGCCCAGCGCTTGGTAGACGAAGTAGACGGCCTCGACGAGGCGCAGTGCTTTTTAGCAAGCCAAATTGGCCGCCCGCTGGATCAGCCACAGGCGATTCAAATTTTTGCGCAAGGTCCGTCGGGGCAGGTCGGGGCAAACAGCGAAATTTCGGCCATCGTAGAGAGCGAGCTTTCGCACCTTGGATCCTATGCCGAGGAGCTCGCTGCCGGAACCTTAGCAGTCGGAAGCTGGCCGTTACGGCAGCCTGGAAGTCCAGGAAGACCCTAGCGCAAGATCGCTCCTTGCTCATGATTCGCCCGCGAAATGATTTCGCGGCATCTCTATTGACCCAGATCAAGGGAGCGGGGCCTCGAAAGTGCCATAAAATTCGGTGCTGGAGCGAATGCTTCTGGCGAGTTGCCGAATGGAGCACGCCATGGGTCAAACCGTCCTCTATTTCCTGATTTGGGCGCTTTTCATTTTCGCGATGATGCGCTTCGGCTGCGGTGCGCACGTCATGGGACATGGCCATGGCCATCGCCATGATCACGAGCCGACCGGCGGCCCACGGTGGATTCCGCCGGAAAAGGACACCGATCCCGTCTGCGGCATGACGGTCGAAACAAGAACGGCGAAGTCCAGCATTTATGACGGCCGCGTCTACTACTTCTGTTCGCAAGAATGCCGACAGAAATTCGAGGATTCACCGACGGCGTACCCGACCCGTGCCGGCGGCTCAACACAAGCAATGGAGCACGGCCATGAATAGCATCGCCAAGCCCACCGGAGCTAGCGGTAGGGGCGGTACGCCACTTCCAGCACCTCATGCGCGCACGATTCCCGTTCTCGCGTTTGGCATGGGCCTGAGCCTGTTCCTGGCGATCTCTTACATCTTGTGCGTGCTCGGCTATCTGTTATTCCCGAGTCTGCCCATCGAGCACTCGGCGCTCGCCATCTTCCTGCCCGGCTTCACGCTCCTGAGCTGGCAAAGCTTCTTTCTCGGCCTCGCCGAGAACTTTGCTTGGGGTTGGTATGTCGCCCTTATTTTTGGCCCGATCTACAACTTCTTCGCTTACCGGATACGGTGAATGCATTGGCTGAGAAATCGGCGCGCAAGCTCACACGATTGTCCGTAGCTTGATCCAGATCAATGAGGCACAATCGGCCTCACGCCAAGCTTATTTGAATGTTTTCGATGTGATTGGCCGGCTGACACGGCAGCCGAACATGCTAAAGCGCGTGGCAAACATATGTGGGACGACAGTCCAGGCGCTGTTCGCGAGCGCCCTCCTTCTCGTCTTCGCCGCTCCCGATCCGTCCTCCGCAACCATCGTCGAGTACCATCAGGGCGAGCATTGCATTGTTGCCCGGGCCGAGGGCGCCGGAGCGATGGCCGGAGAGTACAGCCGGGAGCTCTCGGCAAAGGTATTTGCCGGGCAAAGCCACCTGTCGTCTCGGCAAATCGAACATCAAGATTGACCTGATCGATCGCGCCGGCGATTGCGATCGTGTTGGGGCGCGGCATGGTCGTATCCCGTCGTCTGATGCGATGCGCAGCTCATCGCCTACATCGTTGCGGAATGAGGCGACGGCATGACGACAGCGCACGGTTCTGTAGTGAGCAGAATTACTGCCACTGCGAAGAAGCCGATGAACTTTTGCACCAAGGAGCCCTACCCCCCTGGTTCGGACGTATCTCCGAGCAGTTCACCAGTCAACAGATGGCAAGGTCAGAGTTGGACCTTGAACGCGCTACAGCTTCGCAGTTCATAACGATACCGCCATAATCCAAGAAGGGGTGATTCTGCTTAGCGACAACCTCTGTCCTGGTTCCAGACAAGGATGGCGGCTCATGAGGTGCGTATCGATCACAGTGATACGGATGCCGTTTGCCAATTCAATGGCGTTGTGGCAATGGCTGAACCCCCGAGCATCGGGCTCGCATAGCGTATCGCTCACCACGACCCCGGAAACTGTCACGCCCGCTGGCGGAGCATTTCCGTCGGCGATCTGCAATAGATGTCGTCCGTCTTGACCGTTCTCACTCCACGACGCTAGTGGGGCCCCGGCCGGAATGGTGGGTTCACCGGTTGCCGTGCGTCCTCCATAGGACAGCAAAAAGGCCGCCGCGAGCACGCCAAATGCGGTTGCCGCAAGCGCGCCAAGCAGCCATTGGCTTGTGTGGCGATGCCACCGCTTGATTTTCGGTTTGGTCTGCATTTTCCTTCTCCTCTTATGCGAGCTACGCTATGCGCCTCGGCGCGCTTTGGGTCCACTCAAAGAGACATCGAAGATTTATATCCTGAGACGAACCTCCTAAGGATTGGTCAGCTTCCATGTGAATGATCGTTCCTCTACCGACCCCACTTGACGGATTTTTAGAGTCACGGAGTCCGGCAGCGGGCTGATCGGCTTGAAGCTCAGGATCCCATTTCGGTGATGGCCGCCCGGCATGTCGCCGTCCCACGCCAAGGGCGGTTCATCATGCCCATTAGAGTCGCTGAGAACAGCAACCTGAACGAGATCCTGGTCCAGTGGAGCAACATGAGTATTGAGCTGCACTTCGAAACGCCAGGCGTTGGCACCTGTCGATAAGTCCAACGGGGTAACCGCGACTACCACTTGGCCTTCGTCATTGACCTGTTTCGGCAGCGGCATTGTTTGCGCCGAGGCGACTAGCGGCATGGCCATAATAAAGGCGATCAGAACGAGACTTGAATACCCTGAAATACCGCGATGGATGGCTCGATCTCCGTGGAAAAGAGTGACGAGGCGATGGCCAATGTAGGCAATGCCCGCCAGATTCGCCGCCAGGCCGAACCAAAATAGCTCCCTCTGATACTGGCCGATCAGACTTACCAACCCTGTCGCGCCAAGGACCGGCAGGAGATTGACCAGATAGTGCGCGCAGCAGGAGATCATGGCGGCGCCTGAGGTGGCGCCGGTGGCAGCGACAACCTTGCCTGAAGCGGCTGCATGGACTGCTTTCCGCAGGTATGTGAAAAGACCGACCTGGACGCCGAAGCCCACCCCGAGAGCGACGATATAGCCCCAGTAGCTGGCGAACTGCCCGCTGGTGAACTCCCAGCCCGAGAGCAGAGTGAGCACGCCGAAGTAGAAACCGAGCAGCGCCGTAGCGGCGAGGAGCCCGAAGCCTGCCGATATAGCAAGTGCCGCCGGCCTCACGGCCAAGGCATTCGGGCCAGCAGCCATTGAGCACGGCTGCTCGCCCTGTTCCAACTGAGGTGCCGTTGCAGACAGCCGATAGGCCCTCGGATCGGCCAAGAAGCGCCGATGGCAACCAGCTGAGCAGAAATAGAACTGGTCACCCTCGAAAACCGCCATGGCGGCAGCAGTAGACGCCTCCAGGGCCATCTTGCAAACGGGGTCGACAACCATCGTTTTTTCCTGCGCGGCCAGAGGGCTAGCTTGTTTAAAAGCCAACAAGACAGCTCTCTCCCTCTGCACATCGGCAACCGCCCGCGACGAGCCTGGAATTCCCGCGTGAGCACTGGAATGTATAAAGAATGCTCGCATTCATGACCGTGGCCTCACATTGATCCATGTCAAGCTGGCCCGCAGGCGATTGTCACGAGCGACAATTCGGTCGGTCTGCTGCTCGCTATAGGAGCAAGCGGATCGCCGCGAGGGCGATCGCCGGCAAACTGGTATCATCCTCGCAACCCCGGGTGCCGCCGTCATCGCCACGATCTTGTCATCCTCGTTCTTCTCAGCCGGTGCGGGACCATCGTTTTTGTCGACGCCTGTCTGGGCGAGCGTTTCTGCCAACCCGGCCGACTAGCCTCCCCGCCCCTTCGTCTAAGCCACCGCGTCACGGTGTCTCAAGGTTGCTGACCCGACGATTCGTCGGACGAGGCTTTGAAAGATCGGTGGCACGCCGGCCTTTGAGCTCCTCGATGGATCTCGTCGAGGCCTTCAAGCACACCAGAAGATACTTTACGAACCTCAGTTATTTGGGCCGTAAATACCGTCGAATTGGACATATCGGACGCTGCACAAACGGATCGGGCGTTGCGGGTGCCAAGCAATGAAAACGAACGTGGTGATGACCGGCAGTACCCAAGAGAAGAGCGCACGGAAGACGACCGCGCCCTCGACTAACGAAGAGGCACGGGCTGATGTCGAAGACATGGCGCCGACGCCCCTGCGGGCGGCACTCAACTATCAGCGCGACCTGCTCGAACGGTCAGTTCTGTTCTGGGATGTGCTGCGGCAGCGGGCCGACAACATGATCGCGCATGAGCGCGCCGGCAGGCCGCCGCAGCTCGACTTCGACTACGAACTGCTGGCCGACGCCCGCCGCTTTGAGCATCCCGCCAACTATGTCTTGCTTCGCGTGATCCTGGCCGGCGAGGACTGCCTGAACGCAGCAAAGGCGCCGGTCATCGTCGTCGATCCGCGGGCCGGCCTTGGGTCGGGGGAATCTGCGGGTTCCACATTGACGGCATGGTGTTCCATTCGAAAGGAGTAGGCTGACATGCAAGTGATTGATCCGGTCTGCGGTATGACGATCGAGGACGGCAAGGCCGGTGCAGTCGAAGTGTGGAAGGGTGACACCTTCCATTTCTGCTCGGAATCCTGCCACCAGCAATTCCGGGCGGCGCCCGACCGATACGCCAAGAAGGCGGCCAGCCCCGAAAGACCTGACAGATCGGGACAGAGCTAGGCCCCCTCTGACGTTAGATCAACGCGAACACTCGCGGTGGCACCGCAAGGAGGTCGTCATGCCCCAAACTCCATCCACTTCTCGCCCTGGTGATGTGGCCGCCAAAGGCGAAGCTGGTCCGGCAATCGGCATGCTCGACCATCTCGAACTCTCGATCGGCGGAATGACCTGCCCGCATTGCCCCGCCGCCATCGAGAAAGCGCTCCGGGCGGTGGCCGGCGTTGCACATGCCCATGTAAATCTTGCCAACGCTCTTGCGACGATTGATTTCGATTCACAGCAGGTCAAGGTCGCGGATCTGCTAAGGGCCGTCCGCTCGGCCGGCTATATCGCCG
>JBGPNG010000053.1:0-7877 GCA_041487395.1 Dongiaceae bacterium | reverse complement strand
CGCGCTTGCGGTCGACGACAAGGCGGCACGACAGGGATTGCGGGCCCGGATCGTCGAGGTATCAAAGGCCTATGGCCTGCCGCTCGATCCCGGCCGCGTCGTGCATGAGCTTTCCGTGGGCGAGCGCCAGCGCATCGAGATCGTGCGCTGCCTGCTGCAGAACCCGAAGCTGCTGATCATGGACGAGCCGACCTCGGTGCTGACGCCGCAGGAGGCGACCAAGCTGTTCGAGACGCTGCGCCGGCTGGCGCAGGAAGGCTGCTCGATCCTCTACATCAGCCACAAGCTGGATGAGATCAAGGCACTTTGCGAGAAGGCGACGATCATGCGGCTGGGGCGTGTCGTCGCCGAATGCGACCCCCGGCGCGAGACCTCGCAGAAATTGGCCGAGTTGATGATCGGCAGTGAATTGAAGGCGCCCAGCCACCCACGCAAGGGGCCCGCGGGCCCCAAGGCGCGCCTCATCGTCGAAGGGCTGTCGCTGGCCTCGGATGAGCAGTTCGGCACCGATCTCCAGGACATCGGATTCTCGGTGGCCGGCGGCGATATTCTGGGCATCGGCGGAATCGCCGGCAACGGCCAGACCGAACTCATGGCGGCGCTCACCGGCGAAACGCTCGCCACTCGTTCCGACGCGATTCGGATCGACGGCCGGCCCGTCGGCGATCTCGGCCCCGGCCCGCGCCGCAGCCTGGGCGGCACTTTCGTGCCGGAAGAGCGCAATGGCCACGCTGCCGTGCGCGACATGACGCTGGCCGACAACGCCTTCCTCAGCGCTCACCGGCGCAAGAACCTGACCCGTCACGGCCTGATCGATGGCCGGCGCACCGAACTGTTCGCCCAGGATGTGATCCGCGATTTCGACGTGCGCACGCACGGCCCCAGGGCCGAGGCGCGCAGCCTCTCCGGCGGCAATCTGCAGAAGTTCATCGTCGGGCGGGAGATCATGCAGCAGCCGGGCGTGTTCGTCGTCTCGCA
The DNA here is from genome assembly GCA_041487395.1 of Dongiaceae bacterium. Lineage (GTDB taxonomy): Bacteria > Pseudomonadota > Alphaproteobacteria > Dongiales > Dongiaceae > DASXQK01. Next base: position 6,899 of record JBGPNG010000053.1, on the reverse strand, counting down.
GCCGACCTGGGGCGTGGATGCCGGTGCTGCATCGGCGATCCACCAGGCCCTGCTCGATCTCGCGGCGGCTGGTGCAGCGGTGCTGGTGATCTCGCAGGATCTCGACGAAATCTTTTCGCTCTGCGATCGCATCGCCGTCATCGCCGGCGGGCGCCTTTCGTTTGCCCGACCCGTCGGCGAGGTGACGATCGAGGAAATCGGCCTGTTGATGGGCGGTGGCGCTCGGAAGGCAAGTCAAGGGAACGCTCATGTTCTTCCGGCTTGAACATCGCGGCCAGCATTCGGCGCTCTGGACCTATGCCTCTCCCCTGTTGGCGCTTGCCCTGACGCTGGTCACCTCGGCGCTGATCTTCGCGCTGTTGGGAAAGAATCCGGGCGTGGCGCTCTACACGTTTTTCATCGAGCCCTTGACCGCCCAGGGCAGCCTGGCCGAACTGCTGGTCAAGGCCGCGCCCCTTGTTCTCATCGGCACCGGGCTATCCCTCGGCTTTCGCGCCAATGTCTGGAACATCGGGGCGGAAGGCCAATACACGATCGGCGCGCTTGCAGGCGGCGGCTTGGGCCTGTTGTTCTACGGCAGTAACAGCGCCCTTCTTCTGCCGGCCATGATCCTCGCCGGCCTGCTGGGCGGCATGGCCTGGGCCGCTATCCCCGCTTGGCTCAAAACGCGATTCAATGCCAACGAGATCCTGACCAGCCTGATGCTCACATATGTGGCGCAGCTGGTCCTGATCTATCTCGTGACAGGCCCATGGCGCGATCCCGAAGGCTATGGCTTTCCCCAATCGCGCATGTTCGCCGATGCCGGGACCATGCCGATCCTGGTATCCGGCACCCGCCTGCACCTGGGCGTGCTGATCGCCCTTTTGGTGGTGCTGGCCGCCTGGGGGTTGCTTGGCAAATCTCTCGTGGGCTTCCAGCTCAAGGTCGTCGGCCAGGCACCTCGCGCGGCCCGCTATGCCGGGTTCAGCGACAAGGCGCTGGTCTGGCTCGCCCTGATGCTGGGTGGCGGTCTTGCAGGTGCCGCCGGCCTGTTCGAAGTCGCCGGGCCGATCGGACAGCTGACGCCGCAGATTTCCCCCGGCTACGGCTTCACCGCCATCATCGTGGCCTTCCTCGGCCGGCTGCATCCTGTGGGCGTATTGTTTGCGGGCCTGCTTCTCGCGCTCTCATATCTCGGCGGCGAAGCGGCGCAGATCGACCTCGGCCTGCCGGGTGCCGTGACCGGCATTTTCCAGGGCATCTTGCTGTTCTATCTTCTTGGCTGCGATATCCTGATTCACTACCGGCTGCACGTTGGCCACCGCGCCGGCGCCGCCCAGCCGGCGAGGGCGACATCGTGAGCGGCGATTTCGGCTGGTTCGTCCCCGTCGTCCTGTCGGTCATCAGCGCTTCGACACCGCTGCTGCTGGCGGCAACGGGAGAGCTCGTGACCGAGAAATCCGGCGTCCTCAATCTCGGCATCGAGGGCATGATGCTGGTGGGCGCCGTCGTCGGCTTCGCCGTCACCTTGTCGACGGGTAGCGCCGGTCTCGGCATCCTGGCGGCGGCTTTGGCGGGCGCCGGGATGGCTCTCGCATTCGCCATCCTGACGCAGATCCTGCTGGCCAATCAGGTGGCGACGGGCCTGGCGCTGGCGATCTTGGGTACGGGCTTGAGCGCGCTCATCGGCAAGGGCTATGTCGGCGTCGCCCTTCAGCCTTTGCCGAAGCTCACGCTGCCGCTTCTCTCCGGCCTGCCGGTGATCGGCCCGATCTTGTTTCACCAGGACGTGTTGGTCTATGGCTCCTTCGCGTTTGTCGCCGGCGTTTCCTGGTTCCTCTATCACAGCCACGCCGGGCTCGTCCTGCGCGCGATCGGCGATTCCCATCATGCGGCCCATGCCATCGGCTATTCGGTCGTTGCCATCCGGTTCGCAGCCATCCTGTTCGGCGGCGCGATGAGCGGTCTTGCCGGCGCCTATATGTCACTTGCTTATACGCCCATGTGGGCCGAGAACATGACGGCTGGCCGCGGCTGGATCGCCCTTGCCCTCGTCGTCTTCGCCACATGGCGGCCGGCGCGGCTTCTGCTTGGCGCCTATCTATTCGGCGGCATTACGATTCTGCAGCTTCACGTCCAGGGCCTGGGCCTTGCCATCCCCTCGCAGTTCCTCTCCATGCTACCCTATCTCGCCACCATCCTGGTGTTGGTCCTGATTTCGCGCGATGCCGCCAGGATCCGCCTCAACGCACCGGCCTGTCTCGGCAAGCATTTCCATGCCAGCGGTTGAACTTATCCAACTCTTTGCGATCCGCTAAACTGACGCCAATCGGCAACCACCGCGACTTATCAATCAGGGAGAAAAAAGATGCGTAGAAGGACATTCAACAAGCTACTCGGCGCCACCGTTGCCACGGCTGCTCTCGGCCGGGTCGGGCTTGCCCGTGCCGCCGATCCTTTTAAGGCCGGCTTCATCTATGTCGGCCCGGTGGCCGACTTCGGCTGGAGCCATCAGCATGACCTCGGGCGCCAGGCGGCTCAGGACGCGCTCGGCGACAAGATCAAGACCACCTTTGTCGAAAGCGTCAAGGAAGGGCCGGACGCGGAGCGCGTGATTCACGAACTGGCGGCGGCGGGCAATGGCATCATCTTCACCACCTCCTTCGGCTTCATGAATCCGACGATCAAGGTGGCCAAGCAATTCCCCAAGGTCTATTTCGAGCATGCCACCGGCTACAAGCAAGCCGACAATGTTTCCACCTACAACATCCGCTTCTACGAGGGCCGCTACATCCAGGGCGTGATCGCCGGCAAGCTCTCGAAATCCGGCGTCGTCGGTTACATCGGCTCGGTGCCGATCCCGGAAGTGGTCATGGGCATGAACTCCTTCATGCGGGGTATGCGCACGGTGAACCCGAATGGCAAGATGAAGATCGTCTGGATCAACGGCTGGTACGACCCGGGCAAGGAGAGCGACGCGGCCAAGGCGCTGATCGACCAGGGCGCCGACATGATCGCCCAGCACACCGATTCCGCGGCCCCGCTGCAGGTCGCCGAACAGCGCGGCGTGCAGGGCTTCGGCCAAGCTTCCGACATGATCAAATTCGCGCCCAAGGCGCAACTCACCTCCTCGATCGATCACTGGGGCGATTACTACACCCAGCGCGTCCAGGCGGCGATGGACGGCAGCTGGAAGAGCCAGGATGTCTGGGGCGGGCTCGCCGCCGGCATGCTGAAGATGGCCCCCTACACCAACATGCCGGACGACGTGGCCAAGGCGGCCCAGGATGCGGAAGACGGCATCAAATCGGGCAAGATCGTCATCTTCAGCGGGCCGATCAACGATCAGGACGGCAAGCCAAAGGTCGTTGAAGGGCAGGCGCTGAGCGACTCGCAAGTTCTCGGCATGGATTGGCTGGCCGAGGGCATCGAAGGCACGTTGCCGAAGTAAGTTGCAAGGAAACCAAGCGGGCCCCGTTCCCTCAGGGCCATGGGAACGGGGCCTTGCGTTTAGGGCTGGCGGATGACCGATCTCGCAAAATTCATCGACCGGCTGCCGAAGAGCGAACTCCATATCCATATCGAGGGCAGCCTGGAGCCGGAGATGATGTTCGCGCTGGCCAAGCGCAACGGCATCGCGCTGGCTTTTCCGTCGGTCGAGGCCCTGCGCGAGGCTTACCGTTTTTCCCGATTGCAGGATTTTCTCGATCTCTACTACCAGGGCATGTCGGTCCTGCGAACCGAGCGGGATTTCTACGATCTCGCGGTGGCATATTTCGCCAAGGTCCACGGCCAAGGCTTGCGCCATGTCGAGATATTCTTCGATCCCCAAGGCCATCTTTCCCGTGGCGTCGCCTTCGCCACGGTCATCGACGGGCTGCAGCGGGCGATCGACGAAGCGAAGCTCGTCTATGGGATTTCGGCACGGCTCATCATGTGTTTCCTGCGCCATCTCGACGAGGCGGATGCCGAAGCGACACTCGACCTGGCTCTGCCCTATAGGCATCGCATCGTCGGCGTCGGCCTCGATTCATCCGAGGTCGGCCACCCGCCGCGCAAATTCGCCCGGGTGTTCCGCCGGGCGCGCGATGAGGGCTTCCGCCTGGTGGCCCATGCCGGCGAGGAAGGACCCGCCGATTATGTCTGGGAGGCCCTCGACGTCCTTGGTGTCGACCGAATTGACCATGGCAATCGTGCGCTCGAGGATCCGGCGCTCATCGCCCGGCTGGTCCGCGACAAGATGGCCCTGACGGTCTGCCCTCTCTCCAATCTGCGGCTTTGCGTGATTGGCGATATGCGGCGTCATCCCCTCAAGCGGATGATCGACTGTGGGCTTTTCGTCACCTTGAAGTCCGACGATCCGGCCTATTTCGGCGGCTATCTGAACGAGAACTACCGCGCCATGCAGGAGGCGCTCGATCTCGATCGAGCCGAGCTCGAACTTATCGCCCGCAACGGTTTTGCCGCGGCCTTTCTGCCGCCCGACGAAAAGTCGGCGGCACTGGCCGACTACGATCGGCGGATTGCCGCCCAGACATGAGCGGATCTTGTCGATTCTAGCGCAGTTTGATCTTGAGCGCCCGCTCCCAGGGCGGCGTCGGGCCATAGGTCTCGGCCAGAAAATCGATGAAGACGCGCACGCGGGAGGAAAGAATGCGGTTCTGAGGATAGAGCGCGTAAATGGCGTGGCCGATCGGCGGGAATGCCGGCAAGACAATCTTCAGCCGTCCGGCGTTCAGATCCTCCGCGATTTCCCATGTCGATTTGAAGGCGAGGCCCTGGCCCGCCAGACACCACTCGCGCAGCACCTCGCCATTGTTGGCGTCCATATTGCCGGCGACCCGCAACGTCAGCGGCCCGTCGGGCGTCTGCAGCGTCCAGCGATATTGCCGCGAGCCGGGAAAGCGCAGCAGCAGGCAGTTGTGCTTCAGAAGATCGGTCGGCTCCCGCGGCAGGCCCTCGCGGGCGAGAGAATCCGGCGAGGCTACGATGACGCGTCGATCGGACGCCAGCTTGCGCAGGATGGTATTGGAATCGGTCAGTTCGGCGATGCGTATGGCGAGGTCGACCCGCTCCTGAATCAGATCGACCAGGTGATCGGCCAAATGAAGCCGGACCTGCATATGGGGATATCGCGGGAGGAACGTCGGGATGTGCGGGCCGATGTGAAGTCGGCCGAAGACGGCGGGTGCAATCACCTTGATGGGCCCGCGGGGGTCGGCGATGCGATCCGAGATCACGCTCTCGGCCTGTTCGAGCTCGTTCAGGATGGTGACGCTGTGCTCGTAGAACAGAGCGCCCTCCTCCGTCGGATCGACCCGCCGTGTCGTGCGGATGAGGAGGCAAACGCCGAGCCGTCCTTACAGACGCGCGATCCGGTTGTTGACCACGGCCGGGGACATGGGCATGTCGCGCCCGGCCGTCGTCAGGCTGCCCAGTTCGACCACGCGCACGAAAATCGCCATTCTATGGCTCGCCATCTCTTTGGCGCGCCACCGTCCCGCCCACATCCTTCGACAGGCTCAGGATGAGGAAAGACAAAAAACCTCATGGTGAGCTTGTCGAACCATGAGGGCAAAATGACCCGCCGGGTTGAGCGACCTCATCCTTCGACAGGCTCGAGATGGGGACCGCGTGTTGAGCCTGTCGAAACTTGAGGTCCCGATTCGATGAGCGCCGTGGTCTGGGATTGGATCAGTCTTCTGCTGCGCTGGACCCATGTGATGCTGGGCATCGCCTGGATCGGCACGTCGTTCCATTTCATCTGGCTCGATGCCAGCCTGCGCCGCGAAGCCGACCAGCCCGATGGCGTTTCGGGCGGAAGCTGGATGGTGCATGGCGGCGGCTTCTATCACGCGCGCAAATTCCTGGTCGCGCCCGCAACCCTGCCGAAGGAACTTCACTGGTTCAAATACGAAGCCTATTTCACCTGGGTCTCGGGTTTTCTGCTGCTCGGCGTGGTCTACTATCTCGGCGCCAAGGAATTTCTCATCGACCCTTCGGTGATGGCCTTGTCGCCCACCGTCGCCATCGCCATCAGCCTGGGCGGGCTTGCCATTGGCTGGCTCGGCTATGACGCGCTCTGCCGCTCGACGATCGGGCAAAACACGGCCCTGCTGGCGCTTGGCGTCTTTGCCATGGCCGTGGGCGCGGCCTACGGGTTTTCACAGGTCTTCAGCGGCCGGGCCGCCTATGTCCATGTCGGCGCCTTCCTCGGCACGATCATGGCTGCCAATGTCTTTTTCATCATCATCCCGAACCAGAAGAAGGTCGTCGCCGATCTGATCGCAGGCCGCGTGCCCGACGCGGCCCTGGGCAAGCAGGCCAAGCAACGCTCGCTGCACAACAACTACCTGACCCTGCCGGTCGTGGTGATGATGATCAGCAACCACTATCCGCTGCTCTACGAGCGGCCGGACAATTGGCTCTATGTCGCCGGAATCCTGATCCTGGGCGGATTGGTGCGCCACTACGCCAATTCCAAGGACAACGGCGTGAAGGGCTGGCGCGTCGATTGGCTGCTGCCGGCAGCGGGTCTGCTGGCGCTCGGTCTCATCGTCAGCACCTTCGATTTCTCCAAGCTTGGCGCGAAGAGTGCGGCCGATCTGGCCCCGGTCGCGCTGGCGCAGGTCGAACCGATCTTCCAGCAGCGCTGCGTGGCCTGTCACTCGACCAAGCCCACCGACAGCAACTACAAGGCACCGCCCAAGGGCGTTGCCTTCGACACGCCGGACCAGATTCAGCGCTATGCGCCGCAGATCTATCGCATGACGGTGCTGACCCGGGCCATGCCGCTCGGCAACAAGACCGGCATGCTGCCCGAGGAACGGGATTTGATCGGGCGCTGGATCGATGGCGGCGCCGGGAATTAGATTTCTACGGCGATATCCTCATGGTTCGACGGGCTCACCATGAGG
>JBGPNG010000052.1:0-7925 GCA_041487395.1 Dongiaceae bacterium | reverse complement strand
CCTTGCCGCCGACGGCGCGGCGCAGCGCCTCGCTCAGAGCCGCGGCTTGCGCATCGGAGAGAGGTGCCGCGGACGTCACGCTCGCCGTCATCTCGCCGCGCCGGCGCGCCAGATCGGATAGATAGGCCTCGATCATGTCGAGGAGCGCGAAGAGACGGCGGTTTTCCGCCACCAATCCGACGAAACGGCGCACCAGATCCGAGACCCCGGCCTGCTGAAGGACTGCGGCCATTGCCCGGCCTTGATCGGCCCGCGTCAGGACGGGGCTGCGCACCAGGCGGCGCAGATCGGCGCTCTCGGAAATCATGGTTCGAATCGTCCGCAGATCGGCCGCGACCGCGTCGAGCTGTTTTGCCTCGTCGGCCAGATCGAACAACGCCGCAGCGTAGCGCGCGGCAAGCCCGGCTGTGCCGGTGTCCTGGGCTGCCAAGTGAACGACCCCATATCCGTGAAACGCACCCGTCGCCAGGCGCTAAAACCCGAAATTCCGCCCACGCACAGGGTTCCTCGAAACCCCCCGCCCCGAGCGGCGTGGCGTATCTATCATAGAGCCCCCGCCGTTGCAACCGGAGGGCCAAATCAGAGAAAACTATACGGATCGATGTCGATCTGGACCCGCACGGGACCCGGCAGTTTGACCTTGGCGAGCCAGTCGCGGATCAGGGCTTGCGGGGCGATGTCGCGGCGGCATTTCAGGAGAAACCGGCGCCGGTGCCAGCCGCGCAGCAGCGCCAGCGGGGCCGGCGCCGGACCCAACACGGAAATGCCCGGGCCCGAGGGTGCTGCGCGGGCGAGCGAGCGCGCGATCTGATCCACTCGGCCCGGATCGCGGCTCGCGAGAATAATGCCGGCGAGCCGGCCGAAAGGCGGCATGCCATGGGCTTTGCGCTCGGCCAGTTCATGGGCGATCAGCCCGTCGCGGTCGCCGGCGACCAGCGCGCGCATCACCGGATGATCGGGATCGTAGGTCTGCAGCAGAACCTGGCCCGGCCGTTCGGCCCGGCCGGCGCGCCCCGCCACCTGATGCAGCAGTTGATAGGTGCGCTCCGCCGCGCGCAGATCGCCGCCGGCAAGCCCAAGATCGGCGTCGACCACGCCGACCAGCGTCAGCATGGGGAAATGATGGCCCTTGGCGACGATCTGGGTCCCGATCAGAAGATCGACCTCGTGACGCGCGATGCGCTCGATCATGGCGGAGGCGGCGCGGGGGCCCCCCATGGTGTCGCTGGTCAGCGTCGCCATGCGCACCGCCGGAAACAGAGCCGCCGCCTCCTCGGCCAGGCGCTCGACCCCGGGCCCGCAGGCGGCAAAGCTGCCGGCGGCGCGGCAATGCGGGCAAATCTCGGGAAGGCGCGCCTGATAGCCGCAGTGATGGCATTGCAGCCGCCCAGCCAGGCGATGCTCCACCAGCCAGGCGGTGCAGTTCGGGCAATTGAGCCGATGGCCGCAGCTTCGGCAGAGCGTCAGCGGCGCATAGCCGCGGCGATTGAGGAAGAGCAGCGCCTGCTCGCCCGCCGCCAGAGTCTGCTCGAGGGCCGCGATCAGCCGGGGCGAGAGCCAGCGCTGGCGCGCCGGACGGTCGCGGCGGAGATCGATGGCGCCGACATCGGGCAATGCCGCCCCGGCATGGCGATCGGGCAGATGGAGCGCGCCATAGCGGCCTGAAGAAACGTTCTGCAAGGTCTCCAACGAGGGCGTGGCGGAGACCAGCAGCACGGGAATCCTTGCCAGATGGCCGCGCAGCACCGCCATGTCGCGGGCCTGATAGGCGACGCCGTCCTCCTGCTTGTATGCCGCGTCATGTTCCTCATCGACGACGATGAGGCCGAGATCGGGATAGGGCAGGAAGAGCGCCGAACGGGCCCCGACGACGACGCGCGCCTCGCCGTTCACGATCGCGCGCCAGGCAACCCGGCGCTCCACGGCGCTGAGATCGGAATGCCATTCCGCCGGCCGCGCGCCGAAGCGCTCCTCGAAGCGCTCGAGCCATCGGCCGGTCAATGCGATCTCGGGCAGCAGGACGACCGCCTGGCGCCCGGCGCGTAGCGCTGCGGCCACGGCCTCGAAATAGACCTCCGTCTTGCCCGAACCGGTGACGCCGTCGAGCAAGGCGACGCCGCCTTCGCCGACCCCGCCTTCCGCAAGGCGCGCGATGAGGCTGTTCGCCGCCGCTCGCTGATCGGGCGAGAGATCGGGCCCGGGGCGCGTCCCGTCGGGCAAGGCAAAAGCCGGCGGCGCCGGCAGGGCGACCGCTTTCAGCAGACCCGCCCCGGCCATGGCCTTGATGACGCCGATGCCGATACCGGCCTCGCGGGCCAGTTCGACCGTCGGGCGCGCCGGCCCGTCGGCCAGCACGGCCATGACCCGACGGCGGGCGGGAGTCTGTTTCGCTTCGGGCGGAATTTCGCTTGGCAGGCACCAGGCGGCGATCGGGCGCGGCGACTCGAGGGCGGCCGACACGCTCATCGCCATGCGCAGGACTGCGCCCGGCGGTGCGACATAATATGCTGCGACCCGATCGATGAAGCGCCGGCAGATTTCCGGGAGCGGCGGCAGATCGAGCTTGCCGACGACCGATTTGAGCTTGGCTTCGGCCACCTCGCCGGTACCCGGCCCCCAGACGACGCCGATGCGCTCATATTTGCCCAGGGGCACGACGACGAAATCGCCGGGTGCGACATCCTCGCCCCGATAGTCATAGGCGCCGGCCAGCGGCAAGGGCAGCAGGATGGCGTGCGATAGGATGGCGGGCGAGTCTGGCATCGGCTACACTTTAGCCGACTGCTGCCGATTCGCGTTGAGGGCCATGAAGTTCTTCATCGACACCGCGGAGATCGCCGAGATTCGCGATTTGGCCGCCACCGGGCTGGTGGATGGCGTGACCACCAATCCCTCGCTCGTCGCCAAGAGCGGGCGCAAGTTCCTGGACGTGGTCAAGGAGATCTGCGCGATCGTGCCCGGGCCGGTCAGCGCCGAAGTGACGGCAACCGATCACGCCACCATGCTGGCCGAGGGGCGCAAGCTCGCCAAGATCGCCGCCAATGTCACGGTCAAGGTGCCGCTGACGCCCGACGGGCTGAAGACGTGCAAGGCGCTGCGCGGCGAGGGCACGCGCGTCAATGTCACCCTCTGCTTCTCGCCCGCTCAGGCCATCCTCGCCGCCAAGGCCGGGGCCAGCTTCATTTCGCCGTTCATCGGCCGGCTCGACGACGTCGGCGTCGACGGCATGACGCTGGTCGCCGACATCGTGCAGATCTACGACGCCTATCCGGAGTTCGCGACCGAGGTGCTGGTCGCCTCCGTGCGCCACCCCATCCATGTCGTCGCCGCCGCCAAGCTCGGCGCCGATGTCGTGACCTTGCCGCCCAATGTGCTGCGCCAGATGTTCAACCACCCGCTGACCGACAAGGGCTTGGCCGCCTTCCTCGCCGATTGGGCGAAGACCGGTCAGTCGATCCTGTAGCCCGCAGCCCATGCCGCGCAGCCCCGACGATGCCATCGCCGCCGCCCCCCGGACCACCGCAGCCCAGGTCGTCGACTATCTGAAACGCCACCCGACGTTCCTGCTGCGCCATCCCGAGCTGCTGGAGAATCAGGCGGCCCCGGGCCGGACGCATGGCGACAGCGTGGTCGATCTCCAGCAGTTCATGGTCGAGCGGCTGCGCCGCGATCTGACGCAGCTGCGCGGCTTGCAGGACGAGATGGTCGCGAACAGCCGCGACAATCTCTCGACCCAGGATCGCATCCATAAGGCCGTGCTTGCCCTGCTCGTGGCCGAGAGCTTCGAGCATCTGATCGAGATCGTCACCACGGACCTCGCCGTACTGCTCGATGTGGATGCCGCCGCACTTTGCGTCGAGGCGACGGCGGCGCATGCCCCCCGATCGGTCGAAGGGGTCCAGGTCTTGCCCAGCGGCCTTGTGGATCGTCTGCTGGGCACCGGCCATGAGGTGCTGTTGCGCGACGATGCGGAGGGCGAACAGGCCGTCTTCGGCCCGGCCGCCGGCCTGGTGCGCTCCGATGCCCTCATCCGCCTGGAGATCGGACATAGCGTGCCGGTCGGCCTGCTCGCCTTCGGCACGCGCCATCCCGGATATTTCAACGCCGGGCAGGGCACCGAGCTGCTGACCTTCCTCGCCCGCGTGCTCGAATATTGCCTTCGGCAGTGGCTCGGGCTGAAGCCCTGAGGCCGCCGGGCGCGGGGCCTTTGGCCGCCGCCGGCGATCTTGCCGAACAGTTCGAGGCCTGGCACCGGTGGCTCGCGGTGGAGAAGCGCGCCTCGGATCACAGCCTCGCGGCATATCGGCGCGATCTTATCGCCTTCCTCGCCTTTCTTGCCCGTCATCAAGGCGAAGCGCCGTCGCTTGCCAGCCTGAAGCGCCTTGAGCGCGGCGATCTGCGCGGCTGGCTGGCGGCGCGCGCGGGCCAGGGGCTGAAAGCCAGTTCCACGGCCCGCGCGCTCAGCAGCTTGCGCAATTTCTTCCGCTTCCTGGCCCGGCGCGGCCTGGTCGAGAACGCCGTCGTGCTCGGCCTCAAGAATCCCAAGCTGCCCAAGCCCGTGCCCAAGGCCCTGACCCCGGCGGAAGCGGCCGACGCATTGACGGGCATCGGGGAATTGAGCGATGAGCCCTGGGTCGCCAAGCGCGACACGGCCCTGCTGACCCTGCTTTACGGCTGCGGCCTGCGCCTGGGCGAGGCGTTGTCGCTCACCAGGCGGGATCATGCTGCCGCGCGCGCCGGCCGCATCACCGTCACCGGCAAAGGCCGCAAGCAGCGCATGGTGCCGGTGCTGCCCATCGTGGCGGCGGCCCTCGACGACTACGTCGCGGTCTGCCCCTATCGCCACGATCCCTTGTTCCTGGGCGTGCGCGGCGGGCCGCTCAATGCGCGCATCGTGCAGGGACAATTGCAGCGGTTGCGCCTGCTTCTAGGCCTACCGGCGAACGCGACACCCCATGCCCTGCGTCACAGCTTCGCCACCCATCTTCTGGCCGGCGGCGGCGATCTGCGTGCGATCCAGGAATTGCTGGGCCATGCCTCGCTGTCGACGACCCAGCGCTATACCGATGTGGATGCGGCGGGATTGATGGCGGTCTATGACCGCGCGCACCCGCGGGCGAAGAACGCGAGCTAACGTTCGCGGCCGAGCAGCCAGAGGGCCAAGGGCCCGGCCGCGGCACCGAGCGCGATCACCAGAAACCCCACGCCCCAGGCCAGCGGTGCGCCCTGCCCGCCGGCCGCGTCCAGCGCGATGCCGACGAACAACGGGCCGATGAAGGCGGCCGCGAACCCGATCGAAGAGTGCACGGCAATGGTGGCACCCTGACTTTCGGGCGAGGCGGCGGTGACGGCGCCCGCCGTGATCGCGCCGGAATCGGCGGCGACGGTCACGCCATAGAGAAGGATCAATCCGACGACGACGGCATAGGGCAGGCCGGCAACGAAACCGAGACCGGCGGCAAACGCGGCCGAGACCGACATGATGGCGATCACGATCGGACGCCGGCCATAGCGCACGGCAAGCTCGTTGCCCAAGACGCTTGCCGGCAGGCCGATGACACTGAAGACGGCGGCAATGACCGTGGCGCCATGGCCGCCGGCCACACCGGCGCGCGCGGCGGCGAAGGCGAGGAAGGCGACCAGCCAGGCGCGCACGGCCGTCAGTTCGAAGCCATGGGCGCCATAGGCAAAGATAAAGGCAAGCGCGCGCCGATTGGCAAAGACCGGGCGGAAATCGAGAAGCCGGCGCTTGGCCCCGACCGTCGGCTGCTTCGCCGCCACAGCGAAATATGCGATCAGCAATGCTGCGAGCGGGCCCAGCGCCAGGAGTCCGATGCCGATGCGCCAGCCATAGGCTGCCGTCAGCAGGCCGGTGAACAGATAGGACAAACTGACGCCGACGGAATATGTGGCGGTGTAGAAGGCGACCGCGCGCGACTTGTCGGCGGCGTCATCGCGATCGGTCAGCGTCTTCATTCCCGGCATGTAGGTGCCGGCAAGTCCGATCCCTGAAAGGCAGCGCCAGAACATCGCCGTCCAGAAGCCTTCGGCGCCGATCGCAAATCCGAGGTGGGCAATGACGGTCAGCGCGGCCCCCGCCAGGAAAACGCGCCGCGCATCGATGCGGTCGGTCAGGCTCATCAGGAAAGGCACGCTTCCCATATAGCCGAAGGCCGAGATGCCGGCGATCCAGCCGGCTTGCGCGTTGCTGATCCGCCATTCGGCGATGAACAACGGCATGAGTGCGGCGAAGGCGAGATTGGGCAGCAGCGTGCCGATCTCGCCAACGGACATGGCAAGCACAAGGCGCCGGCCGCTAAGCGGTTTCATGCGCACACCCTCACCCTCCCATTGCTAACGCAATGAGGCCCTCCCTCTCCCGCGAGCGCGGGTGAGGCTACTCGGTGAACTCCCTCTCCCACTTGTGGGAGAGGGTTGGGGTGAGGGCCGGCTCGGCGCTCTCATATGTGAATCGCGCGGCCGTCGACGGCGAGTGCTGCTTCCTTGATCGCCTCATTCAAGGTCGGATGGGCATGACAGGTGCGCGCGATATCCTCCGCTGCCGCGCCGAATTCCATCCCCACCACGATCTCGGCGATCAGATCGCCGGCGTTTGGGCCCAGGATATGGGCGCCGAGGATTCGATCGCTCGCCTTGTCGGCCAGGATCTTCACGAACCCATCGGTCATGGCCATGGCGCGAGCGCGGCCGTTGGCGGTGAAGGGAAATTTCCCCACCTTGTAGGCGACGCCCGATTCCTTCAACTGCTCTTCCGTCTTGCCGACCGCGGCGGCCTCGGGCCAGGTGTAGACGACCCCGGGGATCGCCTCGTAGTTCACATGGCCCGCCTGGCCCGCGAGAATCTCGGCCAGCGCCATCCCCTCCTCCTCCGCCTTGTGGGCCAGCATCGGACCGGCAATAGCGTCGCCGATGGCATGGATGCCCGGCATATTGGTGGCAAAATGCGCGTCGGTCTTGATCCGCCCGCGCTCGTCGAGCGCCACACCCGCCGCCTCGAGGCCCAGGCCCTCTGTATAGGGACGGCGCCCGATGGCGAGCAGCACGATGTCGGCGACCAGGCTCTCGACCGGGCCCCCCTTGGCCGGCTCGATGCGCACCGCCACGCCCGCGTCGCCGGCTGTTGCCGCGGTCACCTTCGTGCCGAGCTTGAAGGTCATGCCCTGGCGCTGCAGCAGGCGCTGCATATGCTTGGAAATTTCGCCATCCATGCCCGGGAGAATGCGATCGAGAAATTCGACCACCGTTACTTGCGAACCCAGGCGCTGCCAGACCGATCCCATCTCGAGGCCGATATAGCCGCCGCCGATGACGATGAGATGTTTGGGCACGCTGGATAGCGCAAGCGCCCTGGTGGATGAAACGATGCTCCGCTCGTCCACCGTCACGCCCGGCAGCGGCATGCTGTCCGAGCCCGTGGCGATGACGATATGCCGGGTCTCCAGCATCCGGGTCCCACCGGCATTGAGGGCGACCTCCACCTTGCCGGGTCCCGCGATACGGCCGGCACCCTTCACCCATTCGACCTTGTTCTTCTTGAACAGGAAGGCGACGCCCGCGGTATTGGCGTCGACCACCTTGTCCTTTTGCGCCATCATCGCCGCAAGATCGAGCCCGACATCGCCGACCTTCACGCCGTGAATCGCCAGCCCGTGCTTCGCCTCGTCGAAGATCTCGGAGGATTGCAGCAGCGCCTTGGAGGGGATGCAGCCGATGTTGAGGCAGGTACCGCCCAGGGTCTCGCGCTTTTCCACGCAGGCCGTCTTGAGGCCGAGCTGGGCCGCACGGATCGCCGCCACATAGCCGCCCGGGCCGCTGCCGATCACCACCATATCGAAACCCGTCTCAGCCATCGCTCGTCCTCCGTCTGGCGCGAAACGCACCGTTGATCCGAGTGTAAAATCGAT
>JBGPNG010000051.1:0-7973 GCA_041487395.1 Dongiaceae bacterium | reverse complement strand
GGCATCACCGCCGATCTGGCGGCCATCGACATCGCGAAATTGTCGCTGAGCTATACCGAGATTCGCGCGCCGCTCGACGGCAAGACGGGACGCATTCTGGTCCGGCCTGGAAATCTGGTGAAGGCCAATGACGTTGCTCCCCTGGTCGTGATCAATCAGCTGCAACCGATTGCCGTGGAATTCTCCTTGCCGCAACAGGACCTTCCGGCCCTCCAGCAGCGCATGGCGGCAAGCGAACTGCGGGTTTCCATCACCATTCCCGGCGACCGCCGCGAACCCCTCCAGGGCAAGGTGAACTTCATCAACAATGCGGTCGAGGCGACCACGGGCACGATCACCCTCAAAGCGATCTTCGACAATGCCGACCTGCGTCTGGTGCCGGGGCAATTGGTCGATGTGACGATCCTGCTGCAGACCATCGACAACGCGCTGACGGTGCCGAGCGAGGCGGTGAACCAAGGTCAATCGGGGCAGTATGTTTATCGTCTGATGCCCGACGGGACCGTCGCCATCAGCCCCGTCAAAGTCGCCTATGAAGACGCCGGCCGCAGCGTGATTTCCGAAGGCGTCAAGGCTGAGGACAAAGTCGTGACCGACGGGCAGCTGCGCTTGGCGCCGGGGGTCAAGGTCGAGGTCAAGAACGCCCCGGGAGGTTCCTAGATGAATCTCTCCCAGCTTTTCATCGGCCGGCCGGTGATGACGAGCCTGTTGATGATTGCGCTCGTCATCTTCGGGGCGCTTGGCTATTTCCAGCTGCCGGTCAGCGAATTGCCCAATGTGGATTTTCCCACCATCACCGTATCGGCATCCTTGCCCGGGGCCGATCCGGAAACGATGGCGGCGGCGGTCGCCACCCCGCTCGAGAATCAATTTTCGACGATCGCCGGCATCGATTCGATGACCTCGACGAGCAGCCAGGGCAGCATCCGGATCACCCTGCAATTTGTCCTCGAACGCAACATCGATGCGGCGGCGCAGGATGTGCAGTCGGCCATCGCCGCGAGCCTGCGCAAATTGCCGCAAGGCATGCCGAACCCGCCGACCATGCGCAAGGTGAACCCGGCCGATTCATCGATCATCTATCTGGCGCTGAGTTCGTCGACGCTGAAGCTCTCCGCCGTCGACGAATACGCCGAGACCATGCTGGCCCAACGCCTATCGAGCCTGCCCGGCGTGGCCCAGGTCAATGTGTTCGGCTCGCAGAAATTCGCGGTCCGCATTCAGCTCGACCCCGACGCGCTCGCGGCCCGCAATATCGGCATCGACGAGGTTCAGAGCGCCGCGCAAGCCGGCAACGTCAATCTGCCGACCGGCACGCTGGAAGGCGCCAAGGCCTCGCTCGGCATCCGGGCCAATGGCCAGCTCGTCAATGCCGGCACCTTCCGCCAGCAAATCGTGGCATATCGCCATGGCGCGCCGGTGCGCTTCCAGGATATCGGCACCGTTCTCGACAGCGTCGAAAACACCAAGGTGGCCACCTGGTTCAACGGCGATCGCGCCGTCGTTCTCGCCATCCAGCGCCAGCCCGGCTCGAACACCATCGCGGTGGTCGATGCGGTCCGCAAGGTGCTGCCGAGCTTCGAGGCCCAGCTGCCGCCAGCGGTGAAACTGACCGTCATCTACGACCGCAGCCAATCGATCCGCGCTGCCGTGCATGACGTGCAGTTCAGCCTGATGCTGGCGGCCGGCCTTGTCGTGCTGGTGATCTTCCTGTTCCTGCGCAGCCTGTCGGCGACCATCATTCCTTCGCTGGCCCTGCCGATTTCCATCGTCGGCACCTTTGCCGGGATGACACTTCTGGGCTACAGCCTCGACAATCTGTCGCTGATGGCCCTCACGCTTTCTGTCGGCTTCGTCGTCGACGATGCCATCGTCATGCTGGAGAACATCGTTCGCCATATGGAAATGGGCGAGCCGCCGATGCAGGCGGCGCTCAAGGGCGCGCGCGAGATCGGCTTCACCATTCTGTCGATGACGTTGTCCCTGGCGGCCGTCTTCATTCCGGTGCTGTTCATGGGCGGCATCGTCGGCCGGCTGCTGCATGAATTCGCCGTCACCATCGTCTGCGCCATCGTGGTCTCGGGCGTCGTCTCCCTCACCCTTACGCCCATGTTGTGCAGCCGGTTCGTCCAGAGCCAGCGCGGGCGACACCACAACCGCCTCTATCGGGCGAGCGAATGGGCGTTCGACCAGGTGCAAGGTGCTTATGGCCGGAGCCTGGACTGGAGCCTCAATCATCGCTTTCTTATCTTCCTCGTCTTTCTCGGCAGCCTGGCGGGCACGATCTATTTCTTCCGCGACATCCCGAAGGATTTTTTGCCGAGCGAGGACACCGGCCAGATCAGCGCCGTCACCGAAGGCGCCAACGGCATTTCCTTCGCTGAAATGATCCGCCATCAGCAAATGGCCGCCGAGGTCGTCCACCAGGATCCCAACGTCGCGTTCATGATGTCGTCGGTCGGCGCCGGGGGGTCGCGGCCGACCAGCAATTCGGGCAGCATCTTCATCACGTTGAAGCCGCGCGATCGGCGGCAACTCACGGCCGATCAGGTGATCCAGGAACTGCGCCCGAAGCTGGCGAAGATTCCCGGAATCAACGTCTACCTGCAGAATCCGCCGCCCATCCGCGTCGGCGGAAATTTCACCAAGTCGCAATACCAATACACGCTGCAGAGCCTCGACCTCCACGCGCTCTACGATACCGCGAGCCGCCTGGTGCAGGCTCTGGCCAAGGCGCCCGGCTTTCTCGACGTGACCAGCGACATGGATCTGTCGAGCCCGACGGTCACCGTCGATATCGACCGCGACCGGGCAGCGGCCCTCGGCATCTCCGCCCAGCAGATCGAGCAGGCGCTTGCTTCGTCCTTCGGCTCGCAGCAGATCTCCACCATCTACACGCCCTCCAACCAGTATCAGGTGATCCTGGAATTGGAGGATCGCTATCAGCGCGACGCCACCGCGCTGTCGCGCCTCTATCTGCGTTCGCTCAGCGGGGCGCTGGTCCCCCTCAGCGCCACGGTCAAGATCGCTCACGGCTCGAGCCCGCTCACCGTCAATCATCAGGGGCAGATTCCCGCCGTGACCGTGTCCTTCAATCTGCCGCCCGGTGTTGCCTTGAGCCAGGCGACCGACGAATTGAAACAGGTCGAGCAGGCGATCCAGATACCGGCCAGCGTGCAGACGAATTTCCAGGGAACGGCGCAGGCCTTTCAGGCCTCGACGCGGGGCCTTGGGCTGCTATTGGCGCTGGCCATTCTGGTCGTCTATATCGTGCTGGGCATTCTCTATGAGAGTTTCTTCCATCCCTTGACCATCCTGTCCGGCTTGCCCTCGGCCGGAATGGGGGCGCTGATCGCGCTGGAATTGGCCGGCCTGCCGCTCACTCTCTATGCATTCGTCGGCATCATCATGCTGGTCGGCATCGTCAAGAAAAACGCGATCATGATGATCGACTTCGCCCTTGAGCGTCAGCGCGGCGACGGCATGGCGCCACGCGATGCGATCTATCAAGCCTCGATCATTCGTTTCCGCCCGATCATGATGACCACCATGGCGGCCTTCATGGGGGTGCTGCCCATCGCGCTCGGCCTCGGCACCGGTTCGGAGGCGCGCCGGCCGCTTGGCATCGCCGTGGTCGGCGGCCTCGCGCTTTCGCAGCTGCTGACGCTCTACATCACACCGGTGCTGTATCTCTACCTCGACCGGCTCGCGCACCGCGCCGGCGTGCGCGGCGACCTCGCCCGGAGTGCTCGGCAGCCCCGCGCCTCGCCATAAACCGTCAACGGCCAGGGGCGGATTGGAATCTCCCAGCGCCGGCCGGTCACCAGAGGCATCGCGTGCCGACCGAAGCCGATTCATCTTTGGGCAGACCGAGGGATCGCCCTCGTTTGCGCCAAACGCGAGCGCAGCCATTCGCGAAAGGCGTTGACCGCGGGATCTCCGGTTTTGCGATGTTCCATGACCAGATAATAGGCCTGTGTCGAATTGATGCTGAGCTCGAACGGCCGGACGAGTTGGCCGGCGCTCAGCGCCTTGCGGGAGGTGAGTTCGTCTCCCATCGCTATCCCTTGGCCGGCGGCCGTCGCCGCGACCACAAGGTTCATGTCCGAAAAAATGATGCCGCTCTCGGGCTCGGGCATTTCCACCTTCGCCAGTGCCAGCCATCGCGTCCAATCCTCGAAGTCGCCGAGATGGAGCAGGGGCACGCGCAGCACGTCCGCCGGCTCGGCTAGTCCGCCCGCCTTGTTCAGGAGTGCGGGGCTGCAAAGCGGCGTGAACTCCACCTCGCTCAGAAGCTCGACCTCGCGGTTCGGCCAGTTTCCGTAGCCGAAGGCGATGAACACATCGACATCGGGTTTTGTGACTTCGTCGAGGCGCCCCGGCGTCAGGATTCGCAAGGCGACATCGGGATATCTCTCGTGGAACTCGGCAATATGCGTGCAGAGCCAGAGCGAGGCGAAACCGGGCGTGCAACTGATGTTGAGTGGCCCTCCCACGCCCTTATCACCATGCTGGACGGCGGCATCGCTAATGACGGTGAGGGCCTTGCGCACGTCATTTGCGTAGCGCCGGCCCCGCGCCGTCAATGCCACCCCCTTGCCCATGCGCTGGAGCAGTTCGAAACCGAGTTCGCGCTCGAGCAGGCGAAGCTGGTGGCTGACGGCGCTGCGCGTCAGGTGCAATTCATCGGCGGCTCTCCAGACGCTGCCATGCCGAGCGAAGGCGTCGAGGGCCCGCAGAGCCTGTGTCGATGGTATGCGCATGACAGCCCCAAAGGTGAATGGAATTTGTCAAAACGAGGAAAAGATATCACTTTTTCTCGTTACCATTCACCGGTTACGTTCAACAACTTGGCCATTTGACGGAATGCCGATGGCGGTCGGCGCCAAATCCGCGTAACGCGCGTTCTCAACCAAACCTCGGCAAGACTGGTTATTTCCGCCGTTTCCGAGCGCCTGATTCAACGGGAGGAAGACATATGACGCTGCAAGCGCGCATCACGACCGGCGAACCCTTCTCGCTCAAGCGACGCAATCCCGCCGGCGGAACGAAGCCGATGACGGGTTGGGGTTTCCGCAACGAAACCGATCCTCTGACCGACGTCCTCTTGGGTTCGCCCGCGTTCCTGCGCCACCTGGCGACGAGCTCGCTATCGCGCAAGCATCTTCGCGAGAGCCCCTGCAACATCCAGGCGGCCCAGGCCCAGCACAAGGAGTTGGTCGCAGCCTATGAGCATTTTGGCGTGCGCGTGCATTGGCATGAGCCGGAGCCGGAGCTGCCGATGCAGGTCTATTCGCGCGATTCCAGCGTCATGACGCCCTATGGCGCGATCATCACCGCCATGGCCAATTGGTGGCGCCGCGGTGAAAACTACGCGGCAATCCGCACGTACGAGAAGCTCGGCATTCCAATCTACGACATGGTGACGGCCGGCACTTTCGAAGGCGGCGATTTCAACGTCATCGAGGAAGGTTGCGTGCTGATTGGTTGCGGTGGTGCGCGCACCCAGGAAGAAGGCGCGCGCCAGGTCGAGAGCTGGTTCAAGAAGGAAGGCTGGGAGACGCGCCTTGCCCTCTTCGACGAATACTATGTCCACATCGATCTGATGGTCGTGCCGATCGCACCTAAGCTGACCGCCGTCTGTCTCGCCTGCACTGAACCCGGTATCGTCGACTGGCTGAAGGCCAAGGGCCACGAAATCATCGATGTCCCCTTCGAGGACACGATGGCTCTGGGCTGCAACTTCATGTCGCTCGGCAAGGATCGGGTGATTGCGCCCAAGGTCAGCCAGACCCTGATCAAGCAGTTGAAGGCCCGAGGCTTCCAGGTCGCCGACATCGACATGAACGAGATCTCGAAAACGGGCGGCGGGATCCATTGCATGGCGCAATCGCTGCGTCGCACAGCTTCGTGAGGGCTGTTGCGGCCGATTTGGAAACCCGACGCCGGAATGTCGTGATGGCGCTGTTCAAGCGGGCGACTGCATTGCCGCGATCAAAGCTGCGCCCAGGCGCCGATCCGAATTTTTGAGGCTAGCCGAGCGGCCGATCCGGCTAGATTCGCTCCGAGGCACCGCCCTTGTCGGACGCTGCCAACAAGGCATCGACCGATGCTTCGATCTCGTCGCGCTCGACGCCGATATCGCGCAGCATCTTATCGCTGAGGCCATGCAGCTCCCGGACCGTTGCCAGACGCTGATTGCCGCGCCGGAACAGACCGGCCAGCCGGTCCCACGGCGTAGGGCGAAGGGTCGGCGAAACGCCTGCATCGGCGCGGGCGGCGGCATTCGAATTGCGACCAAAGGTAAGCGTGTCGGGCATGGGAGCTCCTTCAAATTCGCTTAGCTGTTGTTTTTGTCCCTGCTCACCGATATGGGGCAGAAACCAAGGAACGACAAACGAGTAGTTCTTGACCTATCAGTAAGTTTTGCTTGATGATTCGGCCATGGCCCGACAGATTCCCGGACTGGGCGCGCTCAAGAGTTTCGAGGCGGCGGCCCGCAATCTGAATTTCACGCGCGCGGCCGGCGAGCTTGGGGTGACCCCCGCCGCCGTCAGCTATCGCATGCAAACGCTTGAAGGCCAGTTGGGGGTCAAACTGTTCCAGCGCACCAGCCGGGTGGTGGAATTGACGGACGCCGGGCGCTTGTTGCTCGCGGGCGTGGGCGAGGCGCTCGACGGAATCGGCCGGGCGGTTGCGCGGCTTCGCAGCGCAGAGGGTCGCCCGCAGCTTGTCGTCACCACCTCGCCCTCCTTCGCTGCCAAATGGCTGGTGCCGAGGCTGCATCGCTTTCTTGAGCGCCACCCGGATGCCGACGTGCGGGTCGACGTATCCGATCGGCTGGTCGATCTGTCCCATGGCGAGGTCGATCTGGGCTTGCGTTTCGGCAAGGGGGACTACCCCGGAATGCGTGCCGCCCGCTTGTTCGAGGAGACGGTCTTCCCGGTCTGCTGTCCGGCGCTCCTCGCCGGACGCCATTCGTTGAAACATCCCCGCGATCTGCGCCATCACACGCTGATCCATGTCGAATGGCAGGCGCAATGGGCGACATGGCCGGATTGGCGAATGTGGATGCTGGCCGCGGGGATCAGGGATATCGATCCGTTGCGCGGCCTTCACTTTACTCACACGTCGCTGGCGCTGCAGGCGGCGATCGACGGCCAGGGTGTGGCGCTCAGCGAATCGACGTTATGTGCCGATGACCTCGCCTCCGGCCGCCTCGTGCGGCCCTTCGATGTCAGCATCAGGGGTCCCGCGGGATTTGGGTATTACGCGCTTTCCCCGCAAAGCGGCACGCCGCGACCGCTGGTGAAGGCCTTCCTGGATTGGGTCATCGCCGAAGCAGGCCAGATGAAGGCCGAGCAAGCCGCGGCCGGCAACCGGCGTTGAACGTCGCCTACCCAATCTGTGCGATACCGCTGCTCACCGTTTCAGGATACGACGCAGCCGATCGGCGATGGTCAGGACTTCGGCATCTTCCAGCACGTCCATCACGATGGCCAGGCGATCGCCCTCGCGCACGGCGAGAATGCTGGGCGTGCCGGCGGCCAGCGCCCCCTCGACTTCGGCGACCGACAGCCCGGCGACGGCCTTGTCGAAGCTGATGACCAGGCAATTGACCGGCTCCGGCACCAGCCGCTCGTCCATGGTGAAGCACATCGGTGCCAGCGTCAGGCCGGCAATGCCCGTGAGCTTTGCCCGCAGCATCTCCACCTGGCGCACATAACCGGCGAAGCGGGCCGCGTGATCGGCCTTGAGCCATTCCTCGAGCGCGGTCACCACCGCGACGATGGTGTGGCGATCCATTTTCAACGGCCGGCCGAATTTCAGATATTTGCCCGATTCGTAGCGCGTGAAATGGACGTTGGCCACGGCGGCGATCAGATCCTTGCGTCCGAGCAGGAAACCGCCGGCGTTGGGTCCGCCGAAATATTTGGCGCTGATGGCGACCAGATCGCCGCCACGGTGCAGAT
>JBGPNG010000050.1:0-8010 GCA_041487395.1 Dongiaceae bacterium | reverse complement strand
GTCTTTGTCGCCTCGACCGGGGTCATCGGCGAACCGTTGCCCGATGAGCGCATCACCGGCGCCTTGCCCACGCTGGTATCCGATCTTGCCGCCGACCTCTGGGCCGAGGCCGCCGCGGCGATCATGACCACCGATACGTTTGCGAAAACGGCGACCCGCACCGCACGGATCGGCGGAGTCGAGGTCCGCATCAACGGCATTGCCAAGGGCTCGGGCATGATCGCGCCGGATATGGCAACCATGCTCGCCTTTGCCGCGACCGATGCCCGGTTGCCGGCGGCAGTCCTCCGGTCCTTGCTGAAGCAAGCAACCCAGCGATCATTCAATTGCATCACGGTGGATGGGGATACCTCGACCAGTGACACGCTGTTGCTGGTGGCGACCGGCGCCGGGCCGGCCCATGCGCGCATATCGGCGGCGAACGACCGCTGCCTCGCCGATTTTCGCGCCAAGCTCGAGGATCTGATGATCGATCTTGCCTGCCAGGTCGCCCGCGACGGCGAAGGAGCGAGCAAATTCGTCACCATCGATGTGGGCGGTGCCGCCTCCGACGAGGCGGCGCGGCGGATCGGTCTCGCCATTGCCAATTCACCCTTGGTCAAGACGGCGATCGCCGGAGCCGACGCCAATTGGGGCCGCATCGTCATGGCCGTCGGCAAGGCGGGGGAACGCGCGTCGCGCGATCGGCTGAAGATTTCCATCGGCGGCGTCACCGTCGCCTCCCGCGGCCGGCGCGTGGCGGATTACGATGAGGCGCCCGTGGCGGCTCATATGAAGGGATCGGAGATCGCCATCGCCGTGGATGTGGGAATCGGCCACGGCCGTTCCCGGGTCTGGACCTGCGATCTGACCCACGGCTACATCGATATCAATGCCGACTATCGGAGCTGAGGCGGCCCTTCCCATCGAGACCTTCCGGCTGCGCTTGCGCGCGCTCGCGCTCCCCGATGCGCCGGCAATCGAACGTCTGGCGGGGGATTGGGAAATCGCCCGTTTCACTGCCAATATTCCCCACCCCTATCCCCCGGGCGGTGCAGCACCCTGGATCGAGGAAACCTGGGCCGAGGCCAAAGCCGGAAAGAAAGTCGTCGCCGCCATCGAACGGCGCGCCGACGGGCTCTTGGTCGGATGCATCGAACTCGACCTTACCCAGGGCGACGGCCTGGGCGTCTTGGGATATTGGGTGGGCCGGCCTTACTGGGGGGCCGGCATCGCCAGTGAAGCGGCGGCGGCGGTTATCGACCTCGGCTTCGCTCGCTTCGGCCTGGCGCGGATCGAGGCGGCCGCGGCGCCGGCCAATCGCCGATCCATAAGGGTGCAGGAAAAATTGGGGCTGGCTCTGATCACGGAGCGCGACGAACCGTCGCCGGCCCGCGGCGGGTCGATGCGCGTCGAGATCCGCGCCAGCTCGCGGCCCGCGTCTCGGCGCCGCCTGCTCGTTTGCGCGGTTGCTCTCGTCGATGCGGATGGCCGCGTTCTACTCGCGCGGCGCCCGCCCGGAAAACATCTCGCCGGGCTCTGGGAGTTCCCCGGCGGCAAGGTGGGCGAGAACGAGACGCCGGAGGCCGCCCTGATTCGCGAATTGAAAGAGGAACTGGCGATCGACGTGGCGGGAAGCTGCCTGGCGCCTTTCACCTTTGCCTCGCACCGCTATGCCGATTTCGACCTGCTGATGCCCCTTTACCTCTGTCGGCGCTGGGAAGGCAGCTTGACGGCGCTGGAAGGCCAGGAACTCGCCTGGGTCAGGCCGGCGCGTTTGTCGGAATACCCGATGCCCCCGGCCGACAAGCCGCTGATCGCCTTGCTGCGCGACTACCTGTGATCAGGCGTCGCCAAGCGCTTGCCTGAGGCGGGTAAGGCGGAGCCCGGCAGCCGCCATGTCGTGGGGAAATTCCGCGCTTGCCAGGTAGCGATATTCGGCCTCCCGGCTGTCGGTGACCGGATCGCGATCCCTAAGCGATGCATCGACCAGGCCGGGATGGCACATGATCAGACAGCCGGCCGGTGCTTGGGCGATCATGCGGCAAAACAAGATGCGAAAAGGGCCCGACTCCGCGAAGCTGCGCACACCGCGAAAGCCGCGGTTGTGCGCGATGCCCAACCGCTTCGTGTGGCGCGCCAGCGGGCGCGATAGCAGGGAAAGAAACGCCGCCTTGCCCCGGCTGACGCCGGCGCGCGCGACCGCCGCCAACGGTTCGTCGGTCAGCCGTAGATAGGCCCCGATTGGGATCGCGGCTGCCGCCACGGCGTCGCGCACAACCGGCAGGAGATGCACATGCTGATGTCCGTCGATGAAATCCGGCGGCCGGCCGATGACCTCGGTGAAGCGGGCGATCTGCCGCTGAATTTCGTTCGCCACGGCCGCAGCATCGATCCGCCCGCTATATGCCGCCAACATCAGGCGGCCGAGCGGCCGGTCCAGGGTCAAGGTCAAATGCAAGCCGATGTCGGCGCGGCCAACATAGGGGGCGAGCAGCACCCCCTCGGCGGCGAAATCCGGCGAAACCACCATGCAGCTTGTTGCCGACAGCCGGCCCTTATCCAGCAAATCGCGAATTGCCTGCCCGACCCCAGGGGCGATGCCATAGTCGTCAGCGCAGAGCACGATCGGAGCTGCCGTCATTTCCCGCCTATCGGCCCGATGCGGCCGTTGCCTATAATGCCTCGGCCATGAGCGAGAGCGATCGCCCGACAAGGCTTACCATCGTGGCGCCCTTCTACAACGAGGGCGCCGACGTGTCGCTGTTCTTCGAACGCCTGAGTGCGGCGCTTGCCGGCCTCGACATGGCGTGGAGCGTGGTTTGCATCAACGACGGCAGCAGCGACGACACGCTGCGTCATCTGGTGGCGGCCCATGATCGCGACCCGCGGATCAAGGTGATCGATTTCAGCCGCAATTTCGGCAAGGAATATGCCCTGACCGCCGGGCTCGATCACGCCGGATCCGACGTGGTGGTGCTGATGGATTCGGATCTGCAGCACCCGCCGGAGATGCTGCCGGCCATGGTCGCCAAATGGCGCGAGGGTTTCGAGGTCGTCTACATGGTGCGTCAGGTCCGGGGCGACGTCGGCCTCGCCGGGCGGCTCGGGCGCAGCCTGTTCTATCTTGTCTTCCGGATGGCCGCCGATATCCGCCTGCCGCCGGAGGCGGGCGATTTCCGCCTGCTCGATCCCGTCGTGGTAACGGCGATCCGGCGGATGCCCGAGCGCACGCGGTTCATGAAAGGCATCTATCACTGGGTCGGCTTTCGCCAGGTCGGATTGTCCTATGACGAAGGCGTGCGCAAGGACGGCAAGAGTCGCTGGGGCCTGTGGCGGCTGACCGCGCTGGCGGTCGACGGCATCAGCGCCTTCTCCAATCTGCCCCTGCGGCTCTGGGGGATTCTGGGTGCCGTCATCGCCGGCGTCAGTCTGGTGTATGGCATCAGCCGAATCATCCGCACGATCATCCATGGCATCGACGTACCCGGCTATGAATCGCTGATCGTCGCGGTCCTGTTTCTGGGTGGTGTGCAATTGCTCTCCCTCGGCGTGCTCGGTGGCTACATCGGCCGTATCTTCAATGAGGTGAAGGGCCGTCCGCTATATATCGTGCGGCGGACCTATGGCATCGACGACCAGGGATAGCTATGCCCGCCTATTTGGGTCGAGCGCGCTCGCCGGTCGGCCGTTCGCGCGTGCCGAGCGCGTCCGCCAGGCGCCGGGCGGCACTTCCGGGGCGCAGCGCCTGCTGCTGGGAATCATGGGGCGACCAACCCGTCAGGGTTAGAAGCCGAAACCGCGCGGGAATGCGGCCGTCGCTCTCGCCATGCCGTTCGGCGTAGAGTGCCGCGGCCCTCGCGAAGAGCGTTCGGCCGGCGAAACGGTCGCTGCGCGCATGGCTGACGTTCGATTCGCCCATGCCACCCAGATCGCGCATCAAGGCCAACGCATCGGGATATGTGACCGTGAGGGTCTCCACATCGGTCACGGGCAGGGCGAAACCCGCCCGCTGCAACAATCCCGCGCCGTCCCTTGCGTCGGCGAAGGGTGAAACGCGCGGGCTGGCGCCGCCCCTGGAATCGGCTTCGGCCTCGATCAGGCTGTCGCGCAACTCGCTTAGCGTACCCAGACCGAACAGCACGGCCAGGAACAGCCCATCCGGCTTCAGGGCGCGGCGAATTTGCAGCAAGGTGCCCGGCAGATCGTTCACCCAATGAAGATCGAGGCAGCTGAGGATCAGATCGAAACTCTCGTCGGCGAAGGGCAGGAATTCCTCATCGGCCGCGACCGCCGGCGAACCGGTACGCCGGGCGGCACGGCGCGCCATGGCCGGCGAGAGATCGCATTGGATCAGGCGTTCGATCCCGCCGCGCCTGCCGAGGATCGCGCCCATCTGTCCCCCATGGCAGCCGAGGTCGAGGGCCAAGGGAAACTTGCGGCGCACGTCATCGAGGCGATCGGCCAGACGCTCCGCAGCCTCGCGGATCAGAAAATCATGATCGCCCAACCCCGCGGCGGCCCGCTCACGCCGCCGGCGCAGCAACAGGCGGTCGAAAGGAGTCATGGCATCGGACATGGCGGCACTATGGCGCCCTCGCGACAAAAGGCAACCGCCGCGCCGGTCCGCGAATGGTGGTAGAATAACGGCCATGGTTTTCGCTCCCCTGCGCCGCGCCTCCATGCACCTGCTCGACCTGCTCTTGCCGCCGCGTTGTGCGGGCTGCGGGGCGGGCGTGGGGGAGACAGCATCTCTCTGTCCCGATTGCTGGGCGGCGATCGAGTTCCTGTCGCCGCCGGCCTGTCCGCGCTGTGGCTATCCATTCGAATATGAAATCGAGGAGGCGACGCTCTGTGCCGCCTGCCGCGCGGCACCGCCTGTCTTCGATCGAGCCCGCGCCGTGCTGCGCTACGATGCCGGCAGCCGCGGCATGTTGCTGGCTTTCAAACACGCCGACCGGACCGATTTGGCGCCGGCCTTCGGGCGCTGGCTCGCGCGGGCGGGCGCAGAACTGCTGGCCGAAGCGGATTTGGTCGCTCCTGTTCCCCTGCATTGGACGAGGCTTTTCGCCCGGCGCTACAACCAGGCGGCACTGTTGGCGCGCACATTGGCCCTCGAGGCGAAGCGACCTTTTCTCCCCGATCTTTTGGTTCGCCGGCGCCGCACGCCCCCGCAACACTCTGGACGCGCGGCGCGCAAGCGCAATGTCGCGGGCGCGTTCAGCGTGAAGCGAAACCGGCGTGGCGCCGTCGAGGGTCGCAGAGTGTTGCTGGTGGACGATGTGCGGACGACAGGCGCCACCTTGGATGCCTGTGCCCGGGCACTCAAAGCGGTGGGTGCCTCGGGAGTCGATGTCCTGACTCTGGCCCTGGTGGTCCGCCCCCAGGCTGTCGGCGCGCCGGGCGGGCCGCGGCGATCCGGCAGGTGACAAAGACCCGACGTCATGCCAGATTTTCGCGCACCTGCCCTGGCGGAGAGCAAGCCGATGGCCAAGGTCGAAATCTATACCTCGATGCTCTGCGGCTATTGTCATGCCGCAAAACGCATGCTTAAAGAGCGCGGCGTCGAATTCATCGAATACGACGTCGGCTATGACGCCGAAAAGCGCGGCGCCATGAGCGAGCGCGCCAGCGGCCGAACGACCGTACCGCAGATTTTCATCGACGGCAAACATATCGGCGGTTGCAACGAGCTTTACGCCCTCGACAAGGCGGGCAAGCTCCGCCCTCTTCTGGAGGCCTCATGAGCGATCGATTTACCGTCGCCTGCGTTCAGCTCAATTCGGGGCGCGACATCGCTCCCAATGTGGAGGCAACGTCGAGCCTGGTGCGCGATGCGCGCAAGGCCGGCGCCGATTTCATTCTGACGCCGGAAAACACGACTTGCATCGAGTCCAAGCGCGATCGGATCCTGGCCCGCGCCCATCCGGAGGAGAGCCACCCGGCGATCCCGGCATTCCAGGCCCTGGCCTCGGAGGTTGGCGCTTGGCTGCTGATCGGCTCGCTCACCATCAAGCTCGACGCCACGACCTGCGCCAATCGATCCTTTCTGTTCGGACCTCGGGGGCAGATCGCGGCACGCTACGACAAGATCCACATGTTCGACGTCGATCTTGCCAGTGGCGAGCGTTATCGGGAATCGGCGACCTTTCGTCCGGGCCGCCAGGCTGTGACGGCGGAGCTGCCCTGGGGGCGGCTCGGCCTGACCGTTTGCTACGATCTGCGTTTCGCCTACCTGCATCGCGCCCTGGCACAAGCCGGCGCCAGCTTCCTCTCCGTGCCTGCGGCCTTTACGCGACCGACCGGCGAGGCTCATTGGCATGTGCTGATGCGCGCGCGTGCGATCGAGACCGGCTGCTTCGTCTTTGCCCCGGCCCAGACCGGCGAGCATGCGGAAGGACGCAAGACCTATGGGCATTCCCTGATCGTGGCACCCTGGGGCGAGGTGCTGGCTGACGCGGGCGAGGGAGTGGGGTTCGTCACCGCCCGCATCGACCCGGCCGAGGTTGCGGAGGCCCGCGGCATGGTCCCCGCACTGACCCATGATCGCAGCTTCAGCCCGCCCCAATCCGCGACATTGCGCGCCGCCGGCGAATAGTAGGTGGGCCGTGGCTACCGGAGCTGGCGGTGGGTCAATTTTCTCTCATGGTTCGACAAGCTCACCATGAGGACTTTGTTTTTTGCTCATCCTGAGCCCGTCGAAGGATGAGACCATCGAACTGACTCGGTAGCCGGAGCTGGCCCCTGTTTCGGGAAACGGCCCGAAGCGTGTATGATTTGACTAGGGAGCGTCACAACTTATCTCAACGCTCGCGCCCGCGCGAGCAATTGACACCGAGGAGGCAGAACCATGTCGCTAAGAATCAATTCTGAAGCCCCGAACTTCACGGCCGAAACCACGCAAGGCCCCATCACCTTTCATGATTTCATCGGCAATGGATGGGTCATCCTGTTTTCCCACCCGAAGGATTTCACGCCCGTTTGCACGACCGAGCTGGGTTACATGGCGCGGCTGAAGCCGGAGTTCGACAAGCGCAACACCAAGATTGTCGGCCTCAGCGTCGATCCGGTGGACAATCACAAACGGTGGTCGAAGGACATCGAGGAAACGCAAGGCTATCCGGTGAACTACCCGATGATCGGCGACCCCCAGCTGAAGGTGGCGAAACTCTACGACATGCTTCCGGCGGAAGCGGGCGAGACGTCCGAGGGCCGCACGGCGGCGGACAATGCGACGGTGCGATCCGTGTTCATCGTGGGACCCGACAAGAAGGTCAAGGCGATGCTGACATATCCCATGAGCAGCGGGCGGAATTTCGACGAAGTGTTGCGGTTGCTCGATTCCTGCCAATTGACGGCCAAGCACCAGGTGGCCACACCGGTGAATTGGAAGCAGGGCGAGGATGTGATCATCGCGCCCTCGGTGTCGGACGAGCAGGCGAAGCAGAAATACCCCGGCGGCTGGAAGTCCCCGAAGCCCTATCTGCGGATCGTGAAGCAACCGCGTTAGCGATCGATTTCTCCCAACCGATCGCCGCCCGCTCATGCCCTCAGGGCTGCGCGGGCGGCGATCCGCTGGACGACGGCCGGGCGCGGGGTGCCCAACTCGGTTTCCTCGAAGGCGAGTATCTCGAGGCGGCCGGCGACCGCGGCGGCCAACTCGCCGGGGCGGAGCAGAAAATCGGGATTGCTCGGCTTGCCGTATCGCTCATTGCCCAGCGCAAACGTCTCGTAGAGCAGCAATCCGCCGGGCGCCACTGCGTCGACGATGTCGGGCAGGATCGGGCGATGGAGATAATTGGTCACGACCACGAGATCGAAACGCCGGGCCGATAGCGGCCAGGACGCGCCCGTCTCCAGATCGGCCCTTATTTTCGTGAGCCCGGGGGAATCCGGTTGCTGGTCGGGGTCGCGGTCGACGGCCGTGACCTGCATGCCATGGCCAAGCAGCAGCCGGCTGTGCCGACCGGCCCCAGCCGCCAGATCCAGGGCTGCCCCGTCCTTGCGCGCGAGCGGCAGGAAGCGAAGAAT
>JBGPNG010000049.1:0-8042 GCA_041487395.1 Dongiaceae bacterium | reverse complement strand
GGATTGGTGCTCGACCTGCGCAACAATCCCGGTGGGCTGCTCGACCAGGCGATCGGCGTCAGCGATGCCTTCATCGACAAGGGCGAGATCGTTTCGACCCGCGGTCGCGACCCCAGCCAGGCACAGCGCTACAACGCCACGCCGGGCGATCTGCTGGACGGCCTGCCGCTGGTCGTATTGATCAACGGCGGCTCGGCCTCGGCCTCGGAAATCGTCGCCGGCGCGCTGCAGGACCATCACCGCGCGATCCTGCTCGGCACGCGATCTTTCGGCAAGGGATCGGTCCAGACCATCATCCCGATCCCCGGCCATGGCGCGATCCGCCTGACGACGGCACGCTATTACACGCCTTCGGGCCGTTCGATTCAGGCCAAGGGCATCGAACCGGACATCAAAGTCGAGCAAGCCAAGGTCGAAGTGATCGCCGGCCCGCAGTTTCGCAGCGAAGCCGAATTGCCGGGCGCGCTGCAGAACGTCGGCGGCACGGCGCCGAACGATTCCGCCGGGCAGGGCGGCGCCCAGCCACCGGTGCCACCGGGCGGAAACAGCGGCAACACGCCGCCAGCCGGCGGCACGACGACCACGACCACCACGCCCACGACGACGGCGCCGCCGCCCGTCGACCAGTCGGAGTTGGATTCGCCTCAGCCGGACAAGGACTACCAGCTTGGCCGCGCGATCGACTTGCTGCATGGGCTCACGCTGTTCAACGCCGCCAAGGCCAACTGACGACGGCCTCGCCCTGAACTCAGCCTCGGCCGACCGGCCTTGACCTACAGTCCGGCCGAGGCATGGGGTGCCCGTCGGCCGTCGGCGGCTGACATTCTCACTTTGGTCATTCTGGCCGGGGTTGGCGGATGGCTCGGCTGGTATGCCTACCGCGGCGAACTCCATCGGCTGGTCTCCGCCACGCCGGAGATCGAGATGGCCATTCCACCCGGCGGCGCAGAGTCGATGCTCAATCCGGCAAGCGTTCGCGGCAATCCCGACCTCGCCTCCGCCGTCCTCGAGGTGACGCCCGAGGTGACAATCGACATTCGGCCGCTCACCACTCAGAGCGTTCCGGCAACGCCGGCCCCGGCACCCGTAGCCGCAACCGCCGCCGCCAATACCGCGGCGCTCGCGCCGGCGAACCCGTCGGCAAGCCCTGGCGCCCCGGCAGCCACAATCAGCGAAGCCACACCACCTGCCGGCCCTGCGGTATTGGTCAACCCGCCTCATTCGCTCAGTAATGATTCGCCCGGGCCCGCGCCAACGCCAACCCTGGAATCGCCGACCGTGGCAACGACCGTAACGGCGGCAACCACGGCCCCGGCCGCGTCAGCAACGGCAATGACGCCCGGCGCCGGCACCCCACTCGCCGATGCCGCGGCCATGACTGAACCGCCGGCTGCAACCGTCGCCCAATCTATTGAACCGATCGAGGCGCCGCCGGCGCCCATCCTGCGGCCGGACGGACTGGTCCCCAGCCTGCCGACGAGCATGAGCCTGGCCGACGCCGCACTGGCGCCCCCCATCGCCCCCGGCAGCAGTACGCTGGCCGGAAGCCAGCTAGCCTCCGTGATCGGCAATTTCCTGCCGCAGACCTGGTCCGGGGGCAGTGATCCGCCCTGGCGACGCTATGCCCGGCCGTTCGACAACAACGATCCGCGCCCCCGCATTGCCATCGTCATTGCCAAGCTCGGCCTGCTCCATGGGGCAACGATCGCGGCCATCGATCAATTGCCGGCCGACGTCACATTGTCCTTCAGTCCCTATGCGCTCGATCTCGGTCGGTGGATCGCCCATGCGCGCAGTCTCGGCCATGAGGTGATGCTCGATCTGCCGATGGAATCGAACCAGGGCGGCAGCGATCCGGGCTCCGAAGGGCTGCTGACGTCGCTCAGCACCGCCGACAATCTGCGGCGTCTCGATTGGATCCTAACGCGGGCCGATGGTTTCGTCGGTCTGGCCGGCGTGTTCGGCGACCGCTTCACCGCCTCGCCCGTCGGGCTGCGTCCGGTACTTCGCGCAATCGGCCAGCGCGGGCTTCTTTTCCTCGACCCTCATCAGACGGACGCCAGCATCGCCTCCGTCGAGGCGACCAGATTGAGAGTGCCGCGCGCCATCGCGGATCTCACCATCGACGACAGGCCCGACCGCGTCGCCATCGACGAGAAACTGGCCGAACTGGAACGCCGCGCCCGCAGCACCGGCTTCGCCATCGGGCTTGCCAATGGCTATCCGGTGACGATCGAACGCCTCTCCGATTGGAGTCGGAGCTTGCCCGATAAGAACCTGGCGCTCGCACCGGTCAGCGCGATCGCCGACCAGCAGGCCGACCGATGAAACCGCTGGCGGAGCGCCCCTATCGACCGGGCGTGGGCATCATGTTGCTCAATCCCCGGGGCCTGGTGCTGGTGGCCCAGCGCCTCGACAATCCCGCGGACGCCTGGCAGCTGCCCCAAGGCGGCATCGACGATGGCGAAGATCCCCTCGCTGCCGCCTGGCGCGAAATGCGCGAGGAGATCGGTACCGATCGCGCGGAACTGGCGGCGGAAAGCCGGCGCTGGTTGACCTACGATCTGCCCCCGGAACTGGCCGACCGGGTCTGGAAAGGCCGCTATCGCGGCCAGCGCCAGAAATGGTTCGCCTTCCGTTTTCTCGGGCGCGATCGCGATGTCGACATTGCCACCGACCATCCGGAATTCCGCGCGTGGAAATGGGCCTCGATGCCCGATTTGCCGGGGCTGATCGTTCCGTTCAAGCGTCAGCTCTATCGCGACTTGATCGCCGAATTCGCGCATCTGCTGCCGCCGGAACTGCCGGTCGAGGACGCATGAGCGACAGCGCGGAATTGATGCGAAGGGCCCATCGCTCGCGCTTGCCCAACCCCCGACGCGTGCGATCGGCATCGATCGGCGCCATTGCCGCCCGGCCCGCGGGCCTTGCCATGATCACCGGGCTCGACCCGGCGTCGACGATCTTGGCCGAAAACTTCGCGGTCATCGTGGCCCAGTTCACCGATATCTCGGTGCCGCTCGACCGGGCGGCGCAAATCGAACAACTGGCGCGCGCCGACAACGATTGGGCAGCGATCGAAAGCTATCTGCCGGCCCCCGCTTAGATCGTCCAGACCGCCTTAGTCGCCCGTCAGGATGCGCGCGACCAACTGGCTCACCGTCGGCACAAAACCGTTGGCGTAGAAGGGGTCGTCCTTGAAGCGATAGGCGTTGTGCCCGGCGAACATCAGATTGTTCTCCGTGTCGCTGGAGTGGCTGATGGTCTGCAGCGTCTTCTGGATGCAATAGCTGCGCGGATCGGCCTTCTTGCCGGACGTCCCGGCTTCGTTCTGGGCCCAGTTCGAGAACGAACAGAGCGACAGACAGCCCATGCAATTGATCTGGTCGGTGCGGATTTCGTCCGCCTTTTCGGGCGTGACGAAGACCAAAGTCGAATCCGGCGAGCGCAGCGGTTCGGTAAAGCCCTGCGCCATCCAGCCGGCCGCGCGCAGCTTGTCGGCGGCGGTCAGATAGACGACGCGGCTGCGCGCGCCCACCGGGAAGGGCCATTCATGCTCGCCCACGGCGGCCATGCTATAGGCCACCTGACGCTCGGAGCGCGCCCGCAAATCCTCAATGAACGGATTGTTGACGGCGGAAGAATAAAATCCGGTGGGACTGAAGCGGTTAAGGAAGACATCGCCTTCCTTCAGAGACAGCAGCCGCATCTTCCAGGCTTCGGAAACCGGACTTTCCTGGGTCAGCAGCGGCCGGGTCCCGAACTGGAAAGCAATGGGGCCGAGCTCGGGATTGTTGATCCAATCGGCCCATTCGCGCAGATACCAAACTCCGCCCGCCATGAAGATCGGCGTCTGGGCGAGCCCGCATTCGCCCGCCATCAGCCGGCGCAAGTCAACGACCCGGGGATAGGGATTCTCGGGCTTGTTCGGATCCTCGCTGTTGCTGAGGCCGTTGTGGCCGCCTGCGAGCCACGGGTCCTCGTAGACCACGCCGCCCAGCCATTCGCGGAACTTGTGATATGCCCGTTTCCAGAGGGCCCGAAAGGCGCGGGCCGAGGATATGATCGGATAGTAATGGACGTTGTACTGCGCGCAGATCTCGGCGATGCGATAAGGCATGCCGGCGCCGCAGGTGACGCCGTTGATCAGGCCCTTGGCCCCTTCCAGCACGCCATGGAGGATGCGCTCCGCGCCGCCCATCTCCCACAGCACGTTCATATGCATCCGCCCGCGCCCGCCCGAGGTTTCATAGGCGATGCGCGCCTGATGGATGCCGCCGCGGATGGAATGAGCGATCAGTTCTTCATGACGCTCGCGCCGGGTCTTGCCGTAGTACATCTGCGCGATCAGCTGGCCTGCGGCATCGAAGGAATCGGCGTTGACGCCTGAGAATGTGCCGACGCCGCCGCTGGCCGCCCAAGCGCCCGAGCTTTCGCCGTTGGAGATGGAGATGCCCTTGCCCCCTTCGACCAGGGGCAGCACCTCGCGGCCCGAAATGATGATCGAATCGAGTGCCTTCACGCCGCCTCTCTACCAGCCGTGCAATGCCGTCCCCATGGCACCCGGGCTGTCGGTGATGATGCTATCGACACCCCAGTCGCGCAACTGCCATGCGAACACGGGATCGTTAACCGTATAGACCGCCAAATCATAGCCCAACCGCTTGATTTCCGCGGCCCATTCCGGGGTCAGATATTGCGCCGCGCAATGCACGGCGCAGCAGTCCAGCGCCACCGCGGCCGCGCTCCAATCGGCCGGCTTCTTCCACAGCAACAACCCGCGCGGCACGGCCGGCGCCGCGTCGCGCGCCGTCGCCAGGCTCTCGCGCGCAAAGCTCGACAAAACGAGGCCCGGCCGATTCCTGGGCCAATGCCCACCGACCGCCTTCACGATCGCCTCGGCGGTTTCCACCGCTCTGCCCGGGCAAGGCTTGATCTCGATATTGGCGTTAAGATCGAGTTCGACAAGCAGGGCAAGCGTTTCTTCCAGGCTGGGCACGCCGATGCCGCGCCAGGCAGGGCCGAACCAAGCCCCGGCATCCAGTTGGCGGATTTCCGCCCATGGCGCCGCCGCCACCGGCCCCTGGCCGGTGGTGGTGCGCTCCAGCCGGTCGTCATGCATCAGGATGGCGACCCCATCGCCCGTCAGTTTGGCGTCGAATTCCACCATTTTCACCCCCTGCTCGGCCGCAAGGCGCAGGGAAGCCAGCGTGTTCTCCGGTGCGTCGGCCGCGGCACCGCGATGGCCGACCACGGGCGGCAATAGCCTATCCACGATTGGCTCTCCCCGCTCTCAGCGCCGCGATCAAGTCAGGCAGGCGGTTCCCGGTCGCGCGTTCAAGATCGCGCGCCACCAGAACGGCGCCGACCAGCAACAATTCCGTTCCGCTGCGCACCACCCGCCCGGCCGCGGTCGCGAGCTGGACCATAAGATCCATGGGGGTCATGGCAAAGACGAGGCAAACAGCGGCGAGATAGATCAATCCGGCGAGAAGGGGGAGCATGGCGCTCGAGGACAAACGCATCCCACGAAAGCGCGCCAGCGCCAGAATTCCCAGCAGGATCAGCACCGGCACGTAAAGGCGCGAATGCAGCAGCGCCTGATGAACGATTTGCCAGAGGACGAGCGGATCGCCCAGCCGCAGCCACGCCTGGGCGAAGGAATATGCATCGCCTTTCAGCGCCCATCGAAAGACCAGAACATGCCACAGGATAAGACCGGCAAAGGGAAGCGCGGCCAGGAAGAGGGCGGGCCTGGACGGTCGCGGCAGGCTGAGCTTTCGCATGGCCAAAAGAACGGCAAACGCCAGCGCGAGGGAGAGATAGACGACTTGACCTTCGACCTTCAGCCCGCCGGCCACGCCAAGCGTCCCCGCCGCGGCAAGAAAGGCGGCATCGCCGCCACCCTCTAGCCAATCGACGAGGAAAAAGGCGGCGCAGGCCGCATAGATGGCCAGATACCCGTCCATCGATCCATTCGACAGGAACTGATTGGTGATCAGGATGAAGGCCAGGATGGCAAGCGTCATGCTGACCGGCGTGCGCCGCAGCGTCAGGACCGTCAGGATCGGCACCGGCAGTAGCAACGCCAGGGACAACTTGGGCAGATATTCGTTCCAGAAACCGATGACGGCGGCGATCTGGCCGGCAAGGGCCGGCACCAGCTTGGGGTAGTTGGGATGAGGCACGCCCGCCAGGTCGAGCCCGGTCGCCGTGGTCAGCCCGCCGCTGTAGAAGATCATCTTGCCGTGGAAGAACCAGATCGATCGGGCGTCCCAATCCTGCAAGGGATCGAGCAGGATGGCGAAGGTGCCGCCAACGAGTACGCCAAACGCAATCAGCCAGGGCCGCCACCTATCCGGCCGGGCGAAGCGCGCGCGACAGCGCCAGAGCGCCGCCAGACCAAGGCAAAGAGAGATCAGGCAGCCTGCGGCCAGCGCCGGCGTCAACTGCCCCAAAAGCAGCAGCAACGCATAGTTGAGGCAGAGGCCAAAACTCCAGACGGCGGCCAGCAGGCGAAGATTCGTCGCTTCGTCCGACGGCTCGCGGCTGCCCACGACCAAGGCCGGCAAGCCGCCGAGCCCGGCGATATAGGGCCAGGCAAGGCTAAGGGCAGCGAGCAAGAATCACATCCTCCCGCCGATCCACGGCCTGGCAGCCTGCCGGCAGCACTTCATCGGCCAGGGCGAGATACCAGGGTGCCTCGAGGACGCGGCGGATCGGCCACGCTCCTTCGAGAATCCGCTGTTCGTAGCGATAGTCGGAATAAATCCGCGGCGAGGCGCGATAGCGCTCGACCTGATGGCTGCGCAGCAAGGCGATCATCTGCTGCACCGGCAGCGGCAGCACGCGCTCGCCCCCCAGCGGTGTCACCGCTTCGGCCAGATTGCGCGGCAATCGCACGGCGAATGCGTCGTAGATCGCCGCGCGGGAGAGCGCGCCTCGCGGGTTCACGGCAAGCAACAAGCCGATCGCCGCGAGAAACGACAGCACAATCAAGGCGCTGCCATGGCGCGCCCGCATGGCGGTTTTATTCGCCGACGGCCGCGGCCTTTTTGGACAGATCCTCGCCCGTCGCCTGGTCGACGGCCTTCATGCTGAGCTTGACCTTGCCGCGATCGTCGACGCCCAGCACCTTGACCCTGACCTGGTCGCCCACGGCGACGACGTCCCCCGTCTGCTTGACGCGCTGGGGCGCCAGTTCGCTGATATGGACCAGGCCGTCGCGGCTGCCGAGGAAGTTCACGAACGCCCCGAATTCCATGATCTTTACCACCTTGCCGGTGTAGATCATGCCGATCTCGGGCTCGGCGACGATGCCCCGGATCCAGTCGATCGCGGCTTGTGCGGCACTGGCGTCAACGGCGGCCACCTTGATCGTGCCGTCGTCCTCGATGTCGATCTTGGCGCCGGTCACTTCGCAGATCTCGCGAATCACCTTGCCGCCGGTACCAATCACTTCGCGGATCTTGTCCTTCGGGATGTTGATGACGGTGATGCGCGGCGCATTGCTGCTGACCCCTTCGCGCGAGGAATCGATCGCCTTGGCCATCTCGCGCAGAATGTGCAACCGCCCGTCCTGCGCCTGGCCGAGCGCGATGCGCATGATCTCCGGCGTGATCGAGGCGATTTTCAGATCCATC
Organism: Dongiaceae bacterium; assembly: GCA_041487395.1. Classification (GTDB taxonomy): domain Bacteria; phylum Pseudomonadota; class Alphaproteobacteria; order Dongiales; family Dongiaceae; genus DASXQK01. The sequence continues at coordinate 399 of JBGPNG010000049.1, read as the reverse complement.
TGCAGCGAGGTGATGCCGCGATCGGTGCCGGCGACCTTGAAGTCCATGTCGCCCAGATGATCCTCGTCGCCCAGGATATCGGAGAGCACGGCATATTGGCCATCCTCCTTGATCAGGCCCATGGCGATGCCGGCGATCGGCCGGGTAAGCGGCACGCCGGCGTCCATCAGCGAGAGAGAGGCCCCGCAGACGGTCGCCATGGAAGACGAGCCATTCGATTCGGTGATCTCGGAGACCACGCGAACGGTGTAGGGAAAACCTTCCTTGGTCGGCAGCAGCGGGTGAACCGCCCGCCAGGCGAGCTTGCCGTGACCGACCTCGCGGCGGCTGGTGAAACCGAACCGCCCTGCTTCTCCGACCGAATAGGGCGGGAAGTTGTAGTGCAGCAAGAAATACTCT
>JBGPNG010000048.1:0-8050 GCA_041487395.1 Dongiaceae bacterium | reverse complement strand
TGCTAAGGTATTGATTTTGTTGGTGGGTGCGCCGGGGATCGAACCCGGGGCCTCCTGATTAAAAGTCAGATGCTCTACCGCTGAGCTACGCACCCGCTCGCTGGCCGGGCGTGGGTCTAGCATTTTGCCCGGCCAATGCAAACGGGAATCGGTCCTGGCGCGCCGCGGCACCCGGGTTACCGGCCAAAGGCTATCGCTCTCGCTTGCGCTCTTCGACAAAGCGCGCGACCAGGCGGGCGGCCCCCCGGGATGAGACGAAACTGGTTATGTCGCCGCCCAGCCGGCCGATCTCCTTCACGAAGCGCGATGAGATGAACTGGTGCCGGTCGGAGGCCATGAGGAACACGGTTTCGATCGCCGGGTTGAGCCGGGAGTTCATCCCGGCCATCTGAAATTCGTATTCGAAGTCGCTGACGGCGCGCAAGCCGCGCAGAATCATGCCGGCGCCGACCGACTGGGCGAAATGCATCAGCAAGGTGTCGAACGGGCGGATCTCGACCTTGCCGTTGCCGGCGGGCAAGTCGAGGGCTGCGATCTCGGCCGTAACCATCGCGACGCGCTCGTTCACGTCGAACAGCGGACCCTTGCCGACATTGGTCGAGATGCCGATCACCAGCCGGTCGGTCAACCGCGCGGCGCGGCGGATGATATCGAGATGACCGTTGGTGATGGGGTCGAAGGTGCCGGGATATACGGCGACGCGGGTCTGGCTCAACTTGCTTCTCCTCCCTCGCTCTCCTCTTCCTCGGCGAGATGGGCGACGGAAACGACGCGCTCGCCCCCAGCCACCTTGAACAGCACCACGCCCAGGGTCTTGCGCCCGACGATTCGGATGTCATGCACCGGACAGCGGATCAATTGGCCGCCATCGGTCACCAGCATGATCTGGTCGGCATCGGCGACGGGAAATGAGGCGACGACGTCGCCGTTGCGCTCCGAGCGCTCGATGTTGGCGATGCCTTGCCCGCCGCGGCCGGTGATCCGGTATTCATAGGCCGATGAGCGCTTGCCATAGCCCTTGGCGGTGACGGTCAAAATGAATTCCTCGTTGACCTTCAACTCCTCGAAGCGGGCCGGCGGCTCGACGGACTCCGCTGATTCGGCCCCCGCCTCCTCGTCGCCCGCGCGCCGCTGGGCGGCCGCGGCGCGCAGATAGGCTTCGCGCTCCGCCGTCTGCGCGTCCATATGATGAAGGACGCTGAGCGATATCACCTGATCCTTGCCGGCAAGCCGGATGCCGCGCACGCCGGTGGAGGTGCGGCCGCTGAATACCCGGACATCGGCGACAGGGAAGCGGATGCAGCGCCCGCCGCTCGCCGCCAGCAGCACGTCGTTTGCTTCGGTGCAGGTCGAGACGCCGATCAACCGGTCGCCCTCCTCCAGCTTCATGGCGATCTTGCCGTTGGTCATGACATTGACGAAGTCGGATAGCTTGTTGCGCCGGACGTAACCGCTGGCTGTGGCAAACATGAGGTCGGTGGCTTCCCAACTGGCTTCGTCCACCGGCAGCGGAAGCACGGTCGATACCGTCTCGCCCTCCCGCAGCGGCAGCAGATTGACCAGCGCCTTGCCGCGGGCCTGAGGCGTGCCCTGGGGCAGTTTATAGACCTTGGTCTTGTAGACCATGCCCCGGGTCGAGAAAAACAGCAGCGGGCGATGGGTATCGGCCACGAACAGCTGGTGGACGAAATCCTCCTCGCGCGTCGCCATGCCGGCACGGCCCTTGCCGCCGCGGCGTTGCGCGCGATATGCCACCAGGGGCACGCGTTTGATGTAGCCGCCATGGGTGACGGTCACCACCATGTCTTCCTGCTGGATCAGACTCTCGACGTCATGCTCGAACTCAAGTTCCTCCAGCGTGGTCCGCCGCGGGGTGGCGAATTGTGCCTTCATCTCGTTCAGCTCGGTGCGCATGATGGTTTGCCGGCGCGGGCGCGATTCCAGAATGTCGAGAAGATCGAGAATGCTCTTGGCCAGCTCCTCCAGTTCCGCGGCGATCTTGTCGCGCTCGAGCCCGGTCAGACGCTGCAGGCGCAGATCGAGAATGGCGCGGGCCTGGGCCTCCGACAGGCGATAGGTGCCGTCGGGCTCTACGCTGCGTCCCGGCTCATCGATCAGCTTGACCAGAGGCTCGACATCGGCCGCCGGCCATGCCCTGGCCATCAGTTGATCGCGCGCCGTGTTGGGGTCGGGCGCACTGCGGATGAGCGCGATGACGGCGTCTATATTGGCGACGGCGATAGCGAGGCCGACAAGCACATGGGCCCTTTCGCGGGTCTTGCCGAGCTCGAAATTGGTGCGCCGGACGATGACCTGCTCGCGGAAGGCGATGAAGGCGACGATGACATCCTTCAAATTCATCAGCAGCGGCTTGCCGCCCGAAAGCGCCAGCATGTTGACGCCAAAACTGGTCTGCAGCGGCGTATAGCGATAGAGCTGGTTCAGTACCACCTCGGCCATCGCCTCGCGCTTCAACTCCACGACGACGCGCACGCCGTCGCGATCGGACTCGTCGCGCAGATCGGAAATGCCCTCGATGATCTTTTCGCGCACCGTTTCGGCCATGCGCTCGATCATCCGGGCCTTGTTCACCTGATAGGGAATTTCGGTGACGACGATCGCCTCGCGATCCTTGCGGATCTCCTCGACGGCGACGCGCCCGCGCATGGCGATGCTGCCGCGGCCGGTGTGAAAGGCTTCGCGGATGCCGGCCTTGCCCATGATGATCCCGCCGGTCGGAAAATCGGGACCGGGGATGATGCGCATCAATTCGTCGATCGTGATCTCGGGGTCGTCGATGCAGGCGATGCAGGCGTCGACGACCTCTCCCAGATTATGGGTCGGAATATTGGTCGCCATGCCGACGGCGATGCCGCCGGCGCCGTTGACCAGGAGGTTGGGAAACCGCGCCGGCAGAACCGTGGGCTCGCGCGACGTGTCGTCGTAGTTGGGCTGAAAATCGACGGTGTCCTTGTCGATGTCGTCGAGCAGCGCATCGGCGGCGTGGGCCAAGCGCGCCTCGGTATAGCGCATGGCGGCCGGCGGATCGCCGTCCATGGAGCCGTAGTTGCCCTGGCCGTCGACCAGCGGCAGGCGCATGGAAAAGTCCTGGGCCATGCGGACCATGGCGTCGTAGATCGCCGTATCGCCATGGGGATGGTATTTGCCCATGACGTCGCCCACCGTGCGCGCGGATTTGCGGTATGTCCGATTCCAGTCGTTGCCGGCCTCCTTCATGGCGAAAAGAATGCGGCGATGGACGGGCTTCAGACCGTCCCGCACATCGGGCAAAGCCCGGGACACGATCACGCTCATCGCATAATCGAGATAGGAGCGTTTCATCTCCTCTTCGATTGTGATCGGGGTGATATCGGAAGGGGGCGTAACGGGCGTCTCGGTCAAGTTATTTTAGCCAATTATATCAATGGGTTGCAGGCGGTCAGGCGAATCGCCCGGGTGGCATGAAACAGTAACAGATTCTGCATCTGCGAACAACAAAACTGGCGGCCGGAAAACCGCCCCGGAAGGGCCGCCGGCCCGTCGCCCGCACGTCGTCACGGCGCGGTGGAATTCCGCAGGTCTTCGACAGCGGCAACGGGCACGCCGAAGTGTCCCGGAAGTGGTCTTTCGGCGTCTTGTTACCCCAGCAAAATGGTAGCGTTCACGCCGATCCTTGGTCATCTGGAGAACGTCGCTTAACGTGCATGAAGAGCCGATCATCAACAGCCCGGATGAATGCGCCCGCGCGCTGGCCGCGCGGCGGATCAATTTCGTCGTTACCGAACGCGGCGTCTATGGCCCGGCGGCGTAAAAGGCGGGGGCGCGGAATCGATTGAATTGCCATGTCCGCGGGACGGTGAAGAATAACCGATAGGAATAGGTTGGCGGCCAGCGGCCAACGGCTCTAGTCTCTTAAAGCCCAATCCAACACCGCTTCCGATTGCCTATCATGTCCGTCACATCCGACTCCAATCCAGCCATTTTCGACAGGGGGCTTGCCAATTTCCGCCGACTGATGCGCATCGTTGCGATCGTGTATGTCATCGGCCTGATCGTCATTTTTTCCTACAAATATTATTCTTATGCAAGCAAAGTAGATGCCATCACTTCACAAATCTTCTTCGTGGCTCTTCAGGCACGATCCGCGCTCAATTACTACCTTTTGTGGATAGCTGTTGGCCTTGTCGCATTTGGAGCCACTTTTCTCAAGAAAAAACCTTTCATTTCGTTTTATATTCTCCTCGGCATCCTGGCCGAGACAATTGCATACGTCGCCTATTTCCTCGCGCATCATCACTCTTATCAACCCGTTCCGCCGATCTGGTTTGAGAGGTTTGACGCGCATCCATTGCTTGTGGTCGAGTTGCACGAGGGTTCATTGGGCTATGGCGTATCGCAGGACAGCAACCACCATCGCACGACGATTAACGAAGGCAAGGTAGCTCGGCCGAAATTCATTTTCGTGTTTGGCGGGTCCACCGCTTATGACCCGGGCAACACGGACAAGAATACATGGCCCAGCCGTCTGTCCGCACTGCTAGGCAAAAATTTCGCCGTCGAGAATTTCGGCATTCCCGCCTACAGCTCGCTGGAAAACCTGATCCAGAGTCTCTTTGCCTTCCGGGACCAGCCGCCGTCTTGCGCGATCTACTACGAGGGCTGGAACGATCTCCGGAATTCGCATGCCAAAAATCTGCGCAATGACTATTCCGACATGGAGCTGCCGCATATCGCGAATATTCTCCAACCTGGACGCCATGAAGGTTTTCTCGAGACCTATAGCGTATTGATTGGCTATGTCGGTTCGATCTTCAGGCCGATGGCCCTCGAGGATTCTTCGGGCGAAGTGTCTGACAACCAGGATCTCCGGCTGTCCAAAATCTATCAGGACAACATAAAATTGATCGCCGATATCGGGCGGCATTTCGGGGTGAAGGTTATCTTTATTCCACAGATCCTGAACTACGCAAGACTAACCGGCGACAACGTGGGCGGCCTACCTTACATAAGGCGCAAAGATACGAAGAAATTGATGGCGCTGATGAATGAGGATCTCGCCCGCGCGGCGGGCGATTCTCAGGCTCATTTCATCGATGCCCCGCTTTCGGTCGGTTGGACGAATGGCGACTTTGCCGACGAGGGGCATTTCAACGCGCCCGGCGCGCAAAAATTCGCCCAGTCGATCGTCGAGGACGTCCGCAAGATTTGCCAATAGGGCCGACGCACCCTTACGTCGTCGGGATTGTGATGGTGTCGATCCGCCAGTAGTTCTCCCAGTGATAACCCGGGTCGTCGCGATAGATCCGGTTGGAAATGGCGCTGTCGGCCATGCCGCGCATCACAGCGCAGATGTCGTTACGAACTTCCGGGATCATTCAATGATATTGATGCCCGGTAAGTCCGCATGGACGCGCTAAAGTCGCTGAGGAGACAGCATAGGATCCAGCTTCAATGAAACTGGCGATTTTCACCCTTGGCTCCCGCGGCGATGTACAACCCTATGTCGCCTTGGCCAAAGGCTTCATCGAGAGAGGCCACGAGGTTCGCTTCGTCGCCGACCAAGGGGCCGAATCTCTCGTCGCGCCCCACGGAATCACGGGGCATTTCCTGGGCGGCGATGTGCGGGAATATTCGGACATGCCCAAATTGCACCGCATGCGTGGCAATCCCTATCGCTTTGCTCGCGTCGTTGCCGATTCCCTTGCGCGAATAGCCGTGGGCTTGGCGCCAGCGGCCGCAGAGGTCGTGGCCGGTAGCGACATGCTTCTTCTTTCCGAGTCCAACTTCGGCATGGGGATTGCGATCGCGGAGAAACTGGGCGTGATGCCCTGCGAAGCGAGCATAATTCCCCATACACCGACCGGGCACTTGCCTTCGGCGCTGCTGTCGTGGCCGGACGTTCCGCTTCCGCGGCGCATGGTCTGCCTGTCCCACGATCTTGCGTTGCGGGCGGCCTGGCTTGGCGGGCGGTCCATGGTCAACCAGTTCCGTGCCGCCCTGGACCTGAAGCCCTGGTTCTGGCCCTTCGGTTCTTCGTATGCGAAATACTATCCGCAGATCTACGGCTTCAGCCCGCATGTCGTGCCGCCGCCGCCTGATTGGCCGAACAACATCACGGTCACGGGTTATTGGTACCATCGCAGCGATTCCGATTGGCAACCGCCTGTTGCGCTGCGGGCCTTTCTCGCCAAAGGGCCTCCCCCGATTCACGTGGGCTTCGGCAGCATGAAGGATGCAGATCCGAAGCAATTGACCCAAATCGTCATGCAAGCCATACGAAAGGCCGGGCTGCGCGCCATCCTGACCCGCGGTTGGGGCGGCGTGTCGACGCAACAAGACTCCGACGATTTATTCAATCTTGAGGGGGCGCCATATGAATGGCTGTACCGACAAACGGCAGCCGTCGTGCATCATGGCGGATCCGGCACGGTCGGCGCTGTCGTACGAGCCGGCGTGCCGTCGATCGTCGTGCCCTATTTGCCCGATCAGACATTCTGGGCCTGGTCGCTTCGCCGATTGGGCGTCGCGCCGAAGGCCCTGCCACGCCCCCGACTGACCGCCGATGCCCTAGCAAAGGCCTTGATACAGGTCACGACCGATCAAGCCATGCGTCTTCGTGCACAAGAACTGGGACAGCTTGTCCGGGCGGAAGACGGCGTCGCGAGGGCAGTGGAGGTCGTTGAAGGCTGGTTGATGTTCGCGAACAGAGCGGCAGCCGGGCGACGGCGCCGAAAGAGCGGTTGAATAATGAAATTGGCAATTCTTGCTATCGGCACGCGGGGCGATATCCAACCCTATATCGCCCTGGCAAATGGGTTCCTCGCGGCAGGACACGGCGTAATTTTCATATCTGAACAGAGCGCCGCGCCACTGCTCGCGCCGCACCGCATCCACAATCACCTGCTCCCCGGCGACCTGCGACAGCGTCTCAATATCGGAGATCTATTCCGCTACCGTCGAAATCCGTATTTCTTCGCGCGAATCTTTTCCCAGGCACTGGCAGATTTGGCGGCGTCATGGGCCATCGAAGGGCTGGCGGCGGTAGCCGGCAGCGACATGCTGCTCGTCTCGGAGCCGAGCGCGGGGTTGGGCTTCGCGCTGGCTGAGAAACTGCAGATCCTGCCCTGCGCCGCGAATATCAATCCTTACGCTCCGACGGCGCACCTGCCCTCGGCGCTTCTGCCTTGGCCAGGCCTTCTGCCGCCGGGGCGAATAACCAAGCTGTCGCACGAGGGCGCATTGCGGGCCGCTTGGCTCGGCGGACGATCCGTGATCAACCAAATGCGATCTGCCCTGGGGCTGAAGCCTTGGTCCTGGCCCTTTGGCTCCGCATTCCCAAGAATCTATCCGCAGATCTACGGCTTCAGCCCGCATGTCGTGCCGCCGCCGCCCGATTGGCCAAGCAACATTATGGTCACCGGCTATTGGTACGATCGCCGCGACTCCGAATGGCACCCCCCCGCGGCACTTAAGGCCTTTCTGGCTAAGGGACCGCTGCCAATTCATGTGGGCTTCGGCAGCATGAAGGACGCAAATCCCGGCCAGCTTACCCAAATCGTCATGCAAGCCATTCGCAAAGCCGGGCTGCGCGCCATCCTGACCCGCGGTTGGGGCGGCGTGTCGACGCAAGACGACTCCGAAGACGTATTCAATCTTGAGGGGGCGCCATATGAATGGCTGTTCCGACAAACGGCAGCCGTCGTGCATCATGGCGGGTCGGGCACGACCGGCGCTGTCGTTCGATCCGGCGTGCCGTCGATCGTCGTGCCCTATTTGCCCGACCAGCCATATTGGGGCTGGTCGCTTCGCCGATTGGGCGTCGCGCCGAAAGTGCTGCCACGCGCCCGACTGACCGCCGATGCCCTAGCAAAGGCCTTGGTACAGGTCACGACCGATCAAGCCATGCGTCTTCGTGCACAAGAACTGGGACGGCTCGTCCGGGCGGAAGACGGCGTCGCGAGGGCAGTGGAGGTCGTTGAAGGCTGGTTGATGTTCGCGAACAGAGCGGCAGCCGGGCGACGGCGCCGAAAGAGCAGTTGAACGAGGTTGG
>JBGPNG010000047.1:0-8070 GCA_041487395.1 Dongiaceae bacterium | reverse complement strand
GATCTCGACGCGCGTATTTACAACTACGATTGGGGGCCTGGCGTCCGTTCGGAGGTCGGCAGCAAGAAACCCGCCATTGAAGGGTCTTTTGCGGCCGATGGTTACGGGAAAACGCAAACACCGACAACGAAAGGCTGTTCGCTCGGCCGTCAGGCAAGACTAATGTCTAAGAGAATACTCTTCATATCAATGGTTTAACTAATAATTGTTGGTCTTTCGTCAACCCATGACTGGATCGCTAATGCGAGAGGTATCGGCCCGACCCAAAGGGAGATTGACGAGCATAGAAATCTTGTACTGACAGTCCGTCGATTGATCTGCGTCACGCTCCCGCTCCGCGTGACCTGCTAACAATTTTTCAAGAAATAGTGAGCCGGTTCAATGAGGTCGCAGGATGGAGAATTCCCGCGTCAGCACCTGGGCAGAGCCCGTTCGCACAGAAGCGGAGACGATTGCCTTCGGGTCATACTATCTGACCGATATTGGCGACGGGTCCACATTGCTTGTTTGCAAATGGGTCCACGAGCATTCTAGCTTCAAGGCAGCGGTTCGGACCCAGAGGCGAATCCTCTGGGACGGCAAAAGGAGAAGCGCATGATTACGAGAGACGCCTACGTCAAAAAGCTCAAAGACCAACTCGACCGATGGAATGCGGAGATTTCCAAGTTAGAAGCCAAGGCTAAGCAGCCGCTCGTCGGCATGAAGGATGCATATGAGAAGCAAATCAAGGGACTGCGCGCGCAGCGCAATACGATGCAACAGAAGACGGCAGAAATCCAGAAAGCCGGCGACCAGGCATGGGATCATCTAAGAGAGGGCGCAGACAAGGCGTGGAAAGCTATGGAGGAGAGCTTCAAGAAAGCCTGGACGGCTTTCAAGTAAGCAATCGGTAGCAGCTTGACGCTTGCGGCAGCGACCGATTTGTCAGGCTGTCAGATCCAGCGTCGTACACGGGATTTGTAATCGAGATAGGCAGCGCCGAACTTCTCCGCGAGGTAGCGTTCCTCCCTCTCGATCGCGAGCTTGGTGACAGCAAGAATCGCCATGGGCAGCCCCATGAGAAACCACAGCGAGCCCGTGGCGAAGCCGATTCCGAGGAGGATGAGCGAGAGGCCCAAATACATCGGGTTTCGCGTCCAACGGTAGATCCCATTGGTGACAAGCGCAGTCGAGGGTTTGGTCGGTGCCACGGGCGTCCTCGCTCGCCTAAATACTTGGCCGGCTGCAAGAGCGAAGAACACACCCGCGACAATCGCGGCGATACCGAATGCCCGCGCCGCCGACACATCCGCCTTCGGCAGAAAGGACAGGGGCAATATCCAGGTTAAAATCGCGCAAACGAGAGTCGCGGTTCCGTAAATCGTTGGCGGCCAGACAAATTTGCTCGATGCATGATCGCCAGACGTCACTGAATCTCCAGTACTCATGCTGTGTATCCCCATGTGCAGCAGCGAACTGTAGAGGAGGCAAATTCAGAAACTTGCGACCGCCGGTCGACGCTTCTTACGGACCTAACTTGCCCGGCCGCCTGGTTCAAGCCGCGGGCATCGATTGCCAACATGGATGCAACGGGATTGATTGCCGCGACCTCTACCTTTGCCAGTTTGCCAGGCACGTCAAAGCCAGCGCGCCCATCGGGTGGGCATGAAACCGCGGAAAACCTGTGCCTGACCGAACTCAAGATGCAGGGGCTGATCCAGCTTCTCGACGAGAAGCAGGTTCACGTTAGCAAGCCAGAAAGGTTGCAGAAAATCACGGCCGGCTTCTGAGCCCTTTAGTCGATGGCGGCGACGCGAAAGGTCCGCTGAATTCCGTCGTGCTCGGTGACGGACACGTATTCGCCCTGTTTGAACACGTGTCGGTCGAAGCGGAAGATCGGCTCATCGTCGTCGTCGGTTTCAGGGACATAAGAGAACGCCCAGTTTTTTCCCCGCGTATGGATCAAAACACCTCTTTCTTCAACCCGGTCGTCCCAGAAACGCCGCACGACGCAAGTGGACTTGTTTGCCTTCCATTCCGTCGCATCGAAATGCCCCTCTTTGTCGAGAGGTGCGACGAATTCATAGCCGTGTCGGGGGCTGCCCTCTGGAAACTCTTTGCTGCGGGCCAGTTCAAGACGGATCCTGCGCAGGGTCATGTCGCGATCTCCGATGACAGGGGAAAAAGGCTACCATGGCCACTCGCACGCGCCTTGACCTGAATCAAAAGCCGGGATGGCTATTCGATCGATGAAAGATCCGCAGATGCATGATCGCGAGCGCTGCCGAGCTTTCACCAGATTGATCCATTCCCCGCAGACCTGCGCTTGTCGTTTGTTATTTTTGCCGGTCTCGGGCTAATTTTCGTATGGCGAGGAGACGTAGGTGCAGTGACAAGAGTTTTCCACCCCATTCACTGAGGTGGGAAAGCCCCGCATCACATTATTGCGCCCTACAGCCAGCACGCCCTCTCTTAGCCCTCCGATGATGACCAGTCGACGCGGACGGAATAGCCATGCTTGTGAAAGTTCATGCGTAGCCGACCTTTGTAGGCGTGCCTCACGGCCTCCCCGATCCGATGGGGCAAGTGGATGTCGGTCGTGTTAGTGATCAGTTGATCCGCCGATTCCGTGATTTCGATGATGCGATGAACGGATGCTGCACCTTTTCCGCCTCCTCTCCTGGTGGCGAGCGAGGTGGATCATTTCCGCCTTATGCATCTCTAGCCCGAATTTCTCACAGGGATCGCGATGTCGTTGCTCGCGCGCGGGTGTCGATCCGCAAGAAGACAGGCCGAAGGCGATGCCAGCCCATCGACGAGGCCCGTCGACGAAGCGGGCGCCCCGCGCGCGGCAACCCGGAGGGCCGGGCGAATTTGCCGACAGTCTGCGTCAGCCGGCTCGCCCGATGGCTTGGCATCGGGCTTCGCCGCCTTGCCTTACCGGTCGGCAAATTCGCTCCGGCGCCATCATGATCCCTGTGAGAAACTCGGGCTAGGCGGACAGCGCCCGGGGCAACCTGAACTCGACATGCTCGCGGGTGACGGTCACTTCCTCGACCTCGACGGCGTAGCGGTCGCGGCAGGCGGCGACCACTTCCTCGACCAGCGCCTCGGGTGCGGAAGCGCCGGCAGTGATGCCGAGGCAACCCACGCCGGCCAGGCGGCCCCAGTCGATCTCGGCCGCGCGCCGCACGAGGAAGGCGTCGCGACAGCCCGCGGCCTTGGCCACTTCCACCAGCCGCATGGAGTTGGAGGAATTGGGCGCCCCCAGCACGAGCAACGCCGCGCAACGCCCGGCGATGGCCTTCACCGCCTGCTGCCGGTTGGTGGTGGCATAACAGATGTCGTCGCGCTTGGGTCCCTGGATGGAAGGAAAGCGCTGGCGCAGCGCTGCCACGATCTCCGCCGTGTCGTCGGCCGAGAGGGTCGTCTGCGTGATATAGGCGAGATTGCCGGTATCGGTAATCGGCAATGTCCGGGCCGCGGCCGTCGTCTCGACGAGCGTGACGGCGCCGGCCGGCAATTGGCCCATCGTGCCGATCACTTCGGGATGGTGGGCATGGCCGATCAGAAGGATATGGCGACCCGCGGCGTGATGCCGCTCGGCTTCGCGATGGACCTTGCTGACCAGCGGACAGGTGGCGTCAAGATAGAAGAGATTGCGCCGCGTGGCCTCTGCCGGTACTGCCTTGGGCACGCCATGGGCCGAAAAGACGACCGGCGCATCGTCGGGTACTTGATCCAGCTCCTCGACGAAAACGGCGCCGCGCAGCTCCAGCTGCTCGACGACGAATCGGTTATGGACGATCTCGTGGCGGACATAGACCGGCGCGCCGTAGCGCGCGAGCGCCTGCTCGACGATCTGGATGGCGCGATCCACGCCCGCGCAAAACCCGCGCGGGGCGGCGAGCAGAACATGAAGCGGCGGCAAGGGCGATGTCATCGAGCAGGCCTTGTGCGGGGACAGGGCGTTCACTAAAGTCCGGCCGACTATATGGGAACGCGGACCGGACAATTACACTTGCCGGACATTAACAAAGCGCCTCCGGCGAAGGAAGCGGATGTATGGAAAGCCCTATTACCGCGCAGAAGGCGCCGTTCAAGGTCGATGTCGAGGCCAGCAAGAATTATCTCTGGTGCGCCTGCGGGCGCAACCAGAAACAGCCGTTCTGCGACGGTTCCCATAAGGGCACGGGGTTGACTCCCAGGCCATTCAAAGCCGAGGAAAGCAAGGCCGTCTGGCTCTCCGGCTGCAAGCGGACCAAGAACCAGCCGATGTGCGACGGCACGCACAAGAGCCTCTGACATGCGTCGAGCGGCTCTTTTCGCCGGAGCATTGCTGCTCGCCGCCTGCAGCAACGACAGCAGCAAGACCAGCGCGGGCGGCGGCGGCGGTTTCTTCGACCGGATGTTCAGCGGTGCCCCCGCCCCGTTTACCTGCCCGGAAGTCACCAGGGTCGGCGATGCGGCGAAGCTCACCCGGTTCGTGCCCGGTGGCCATGACCTGACCGACGTTGCTTTCGAAGCCGCCGTCGGCAAGCTGGGAGGCACTTGCTCCCATGGCGACGGTTCGATCGACGTGCAGATGACAGCCCAATTCATCGCCAGCCGCGGCCCCGCCGACAACACCCGCCAGGCGCCGTTCAATTATTTCGTCGCCATCGTCGATCGCAACGAGAACATCCTGGCGCGCGAGCAATTCGACACCGGTATCGGGTTCCCCGGCAACCAGACGCGCAACGCGATCACCGAAGAACTCGAGCAGACCATTCCGATCCAGAAGGGCCAGCAGGGCAGCGACTTCCGCATTTTCATCGGCTTCGTCCTGACGCCTGATGAAGTCGCCTACAACCGGGCGCATCCATGATACAAATCGGCGCGATTTCGCTTTTCCGGCTTGACCACAAGGTCAACTGAGCCGAAGCTTCGCGCGCCTCAATTCGACCCGCGCGGGAGAGACCGACAGCGATGTCGGCGCCGAAGGAGCAACCGCCCCGGAAACTCTCAGGCAAAGAGGACCGCGCGGGGCAATAGGCACTCTGGAGAGTAGGCGGGCAACTGCCTCACCGAAGAGGAAAGCCGGGGCCGGATATCCGGCAGCGGCCAATCTTTCAGGTTCGACGACAGAGGGGGCGCTGTGAGCGGGCCCGATCGGCCGCGCTCATGGTGCCGCGATACCCTCGTCGGAGAACGTCATGGCCGAAGAATCCCTGAAACGCACGCCGCTGCATGCCCTGCATGTAGAGCTTGGCGCCAAGATGGTGCCCTTTGCCGGCTACGACATGCCGGTGCAATACCCCGCCGGCATCCTGACCGAGCATCTGCACACGCGGGCCAAAGCCGGCCTGTTCGACGTTTCCCATATGGGTCAGTTGCGTTTGACCGCGAAGCCCGGCCGCGATGCGGCGGCAGCACTGGAGCGCGTGGTGACGTCCGATATCCGCGGGCTCGCGCAGGGGCGGATGCGCTATGCGCTCTTCACCAACGAGGCCGGCGGCATCCTCGACGATCTCATGGTGACCAATCTTGGCGATCATCTGATCCTGGTGGTCAACGCCGCCTGCAAGGACGCCGATGAAGCGCATCTGAGAAATCAAATTTCCGGTGATGTCGAGATCGAGAATTTGAGCGCCCGCGCCCTGCTGGCGCTCCAGGGCCCGGCGGCGGTCGAGTCCCTGGCGCGATTGGTGCCGGATTGCCGCCAACTGCCCTTCATGGCCAGCGCCTTCTGGATGATCGAGGGCGCGCGTTGTTTCGTCACCCGCTCGGGCTATACGGGCGAGGACGGTTTCGAAATCTCGGTTCCCCATGAGGCGGCCGAGCGCCTTGCCCGCCGGCTGCTCGCCATGCCGGAGGTGAAGTCCATCGGATTGGGCGCCCGCGATTCGCTGCGGCTGGAAGCCGGGCTCTGCCTCTATGGCCATGATATCGACACGACCACCACGCCCATCGAAGCGGCCCTTGCCTGGAGCATCGCTCCCCGCCGACGCAAGGAGGGCGGCTTTCCCGGCGCTGCCGTGGTCCAGCGCCAGCTTGCCGAAGGCCCGCCGCGCCGGCGCGTCGGCATCCTGCCGGAAGGCCGCCAGCCGGCCCGCGAGCATACGGAAATTCAGAGTGGCGCCGGTCAGAAGCTGGGCGAGATCACCAGCGGCGGCTTCGGACCCAGCGTCAACGGCCCGGTCGCCATGGGCTATGTCGCGACATCGGTGGCAAAAGTCGGACAGGCCCTCACATTGCTGATTCGCGGCAAGCCGCAGCCGGCCAAGGTGGCCGCCCTACCCTTCGTCAACCACAACTACAAACGCTAGCTGGAGAGGAAATCCATGAGCGGGCTCAAATACACGGCAGAACATGAATGGATCCGCGTCGAAGGCGATGTCGGCACGGTCGGCATCACTGCCTATGCGCAGGAACAACTCGGCGACGTCGTCTTCGTCGAATTGCCCGAAGTCGGCCGCAAGGCTGAAAAGGGCAAGGAGATCGCCGTGGTCGAATCGGTGAAGGCCGCGAGCGAGATCTTCGCGCCGGTCACCGGCGAAGTGGTCGAGGTCAACAAGGGCCTGCCAGCTGCGCCGGCCACGGTGAACAGCGATCCGCTGGGTGCCGGCTGGTTCTTCAAGGTCAAGCTCGCCGACCCCGGCCAGGTCGCCAAGCTGATGGACGAGGCCGCCTATAAATCCTATGTACAGGGGCTGCACTGATGCGCTATCTGCCTCTGACCGACGCCGATCGGCGCGCCATGCTCGCCAGGATCGGCGTGCCTTCCGTCGACAGTCTCTATCGCGACGTGCCGGAATTCGCGCGGCTCGCCAAACCCGTCGACCTGCCGCCGCACCAGGGCGAGCTGGAAGTCGAACGGGCCATCGGCGCGCTCGCCGCCAAGAACATGGGCACCGGTGCGGTGCCGAGCTTTCTCGGCGCCGGCGCCTATCGCCATCATGTCCCCGCCGCCGTCGATCACCTGATCCAGCGCGGCGAATTCCTGACCTCCTACACGCCCTATCAGCCGGAGATCACCCAGGGCACGCTGCAATATCTGTTCGAGTTCCAGACGCAGATCTGCCTGATCACCGGCATGGAGGTGGCCAACGCCTCGATGTATGACGGCGCCACCGCCACCGCCGAAGCGGTGATGATGGCCAACCGCGTCACCCGCCATCGCCGCGCCGTTCTCTCCGGCAATTTGCATCCCCATTACCGCGAGGTCTGCCAGACCCACGCTTACTTCCTCGATTTCAAGCTCGCGATCGGCGAGCCCGATCCGGCCGGTAGCGAGGATCTGATCGGGCTGATCGATGCCGACACGTCCTGCGTGGTCGTGCAGAATC
Organism: Dongiaceae bacterium; assembly: GCA_041487395.1. GTDB lineage: Bacteria > Pseudomonadota > Alphaproteobacteria > Dongiales > Dongiaceae > DASXQK01. The sequence goes on along the minus strand of JBGPNG010000047.1, from coordinate 763 downwards.
CGGATTTCTTCGGGCATCTGCGCGACTACGGCAAACTCGCCGAGGCCTGCCACAAGGTGGGCGCTCTTCTGATCATCGCCGTGACGGAGCCCGTGTCCCTCGGCCTGGTCGAGCCGCCGGGCGCCATGGGTGCCGACATCGTCACCGCCGAGGGCCAGCCCATCGGCAATGCGCTGAGCTATGGCGGGCCCTATCTCGGTCTTTTCGCCACCCGTGAAAAATACCTGCGCCAGATGCCGGGCCGCCTGGTCGGCGAGACGGCGGATGCCGATGGCAAGCGCGGCTGGGTGCTGACGCTCTCGACCCGCGAGCAGCATATCCGGCGCGAGAAGGCGACCAGCAATATCTGCACCAACTCCGGTCTCTGCGCGCTGGGCTTCACCATCCATCTGACGCTGCTGGGGGAAGCCGGCTTGACGCGCCTGGCCGAACTCAACCATGCGGCCACGGTGCGGCTGGCCGAACGGCTCTCCAGCCTGCCCGGCTGCCGGATCGTGACCGACAGCTTCTTCAATGAATTCACCCTCAGCCTGCCCAAGCCCGCAGCCGAGGTGGTGGAGCGGCTGGCCGAGCGGCGGATCCTGGGCGGCGTGCCGGTCTCGCGGCTTTATCCCACGCGGCCCGATCTCGCGAATCTTCTTCTGCTGAGTGCCACGGAATGCACGACGGACGCCGACATCGATGCGCTCCTCGCCGGCCTGAAAGAGGTGCTGTGATGGCTGACCAACCCAAGATCGCCCCGTTCGCGGGCACCACCACCTTC
>JBGPNG010000046.1:0-8091 GCA_041487395.1 Dongiaceae bacterium | reverse complement strand
GCTGAGCACTGCGGATAGACAACAATCGCTCGCCTTCGCGGCCTGTTTGATTCGAATATGGCAGCGTCTGTCGACCTCTCCGAGTTCTTACACAGCCTCGGTCATTAGCTGCCCTTTGTTAACCCATCGCCACTCGTCCGATTGCAGCCAATTGCAGACATTTGGGGATCCCGCTGGCGTTCACTGCACGGGAGCCGGGTCTGTTGAAACATGGGTGGACAAGGGGATTTGCACATGGCCCAGGTGGACGGCCTGCGCGGGGAGACCAATACGGTCGAGCAGATGCGGGCCCGCGTGCAATACGACCTCAGCTACATCGACGACTGGTCGCTGTGGTTCGATCTGCGGATCCTGTTCCTGACCCTTTTCGTGGGGTTCGTGAACCGCAAGGCCTATTGACCGGCGCGCCGGCATTCCAGAAACGAAACGGGCGAGAAATGAAACGGGGGAGAGCACGCCGCTCTCCCCCGAATTGTTTCGGCCGAGCGCTTAGGGCTTGGCAATCCAGGTCGGCGTGACTTCGGCCGAGAGATTCAGCTTGTCGTCCTGCACGCCGATGATGGAGACCGTCTTGTCGGGCACGCGGCTGCCCGGCGAGAATGAGATCGAGCCCGTGATGCCCTTGTAGCCTTGCGTGGCGGCCAACGCGTCGCGGATCTTGGCCGAATCGACGGCACCCGCCCGGGTGATCGCATCGGCGATCAGACCGACCGTGTCGTAGCCGAGTGCCGCGAAGGCATTTTCCGGCGCCGTGTTATAGGCGGCCTTGTAGTCATGATAGAACTTCACGATGCCGGGCGTGCTGTCCTCGGCCATATAGGCGTGGGTCGAGTAGTAGACATTGTTCGCCGCCTTGCCGCCGACGCTGAGCAGCAGGGGCGTGTCATAGCCGTCGCCGCCGACGATCGGCTGCATGACGCCGGCTTGGCGCATCTGCTTGACGACGATGCCGATATCGTCGGGCATGGCTGCGACGTAAAGCACGTCGGGCTTGACCGATAGCGCCTTCAGCTTGGTGATCTGGGCGGTGAAGGATTTGTCGCCGCTCTTGTAGTCGTCCTTCAGCACGATCTGCCCGCCGCCATGGCCATAGGCTTCCTCGAAATATTTGGCCAGCAAGGTGGTGTATTCCGTCGAATTGTCGCGCAGCAGATAGACCGTCTTGCCGCTCAGCTTGTTGAGCACGAATTCGGCACCGGCAGCGGCCTGCACATTGTCGCCGAAGCAGGCGAGAAACATGTCGGAGCCGACTTGCTCCGGCAGTTTGGGCGAGGTCGCGCCGGGCGTGACGAAGGGAACGCCCGCCTGCTGGAAGATCGGCCCCAGGGCGAGCGCCGAATCGGAATCGGTGAAGCCGAAGGCCACCGGCACCTTGTCCTGATTGATCAGCTGGCTTGCCGTGCTGGCGATCACCGTCGGGTCGGTCTTGGTGTCGTAGACGACGAGCTCGAGCTTCTTGCCGAGCACGCCGCCGGCGTCGTTGATCTCCTTCACCTTCAGCTTGGCGCCGTTCAAGGCCGGCGCATCCAGCGACGAGAGGGCGCCGGTCACATTGAAAGGTGCGCCGATCTTGATCGTGTCGTCGGCCGCCGCCGGCAATGAGACTAGCGCGCCGGCGGAAAACGCGAGAGTGGCCACCGCGGCCAATCCCACCATCGTCCTTCTGCTCAGTGTCATGGATTCACTCCTTTCCAGATCTGTGAAGCAGGGTCGTCACTCGTCCGAACGATAGTTCCAGATCGCCCATCACACCGCTCGGACGAAAGATCATGATGAGGATGAAGATGATCCCGAGGACGATCTGGCTCGCCCCGTAGAGAGGCGGAACGGCAAAAACGCCGAGGTCGAAGCCGCGTTCGAGGTTGCGCAAGAGCTCGCTCAAGACCGAGACGACGACCACGCCGACCACGGCCCCGGTCAGGCTTCGCATCCCGCCGATGACCAGCATGCAGATGAGCGAGAAAGTGTAGGCGAAATAGAAACTCGCCGGCGAGAACGAGCCGAGGTAGTGGCCATAGAGCGAGCCGCCGGCCCCGGCGAAGAAGGCGCCGATGACGAAGGCCGAAAGTCGCGTCGGCAGGACGTCGATGCCGATGGCTTGGGCCGCGATCGTATCCTCCCTGACCGCGCGCCAGGCGCGGCCTTTGGGCGAATAGACGATGCGCGCCAGCACCACGAGGCAAAGCACAAGCCAGCCCATGGCCCAGGGCAGGGTCGTCTGCAGCGGCACGCCGGTGAAGGTGCGCGCGCCCCGCGTATAGTCATCGGCGTTGATCAGCACGACATTGACGATGATGAGGAAGCCCAAGGTCGCCACCGAAACGAAATGGCCCGACAGGCGCATCAGCGGCGCGCCCACGAGGAAGGCGAGCAGAACGCACGACAGGCCGGCGATGACGGTGGCCGGCAGGAATCCGAGATTGAGGCTGGATATCCAGCCGGGAAGATTGGGCAGATAGGCTGCCTTGGCTGCGGCGGGCAACGAGAGAATGCCGGAGACATAGGCGCCCACGGCAACGAAGCCCACATGGCCCAGGGAGAAGACGCCGGTAAAGCCGTTGGCGAGCCCCATGGAGACCACGAGGATCGAATTGATGCACATGACCGTCAGCACGCGCACGAGATAGTCGTTCATCAAGGCGGGCGCGTAGACGCTGAAAATTCCGAGCAGGATCAGCCCGGCGCCGACCAGAAGCATGCTCGCGTTGCGCCTCACAGCTTTATCTCCTGGGAACGCTTCAACAGGCCGTTGGGCCGGAACAGCAGGAAGGCGATCAGCAGCGTGAAGACGATGGCATCGCGATAGGGCGAGACCTCCGAGGGCAGGAATGCCACGATGAAGACCTCCAATACACCCAGCAAATATCCCCCCAGCAAGGCGCCCGCAATGCTGCCGAAGCCGCCGATGATGGCGCCAACGAAGGCCTTCAGCAATGGCGTGAATCCCATATGGGGCTCGACCACACCCGATTGCGCGGCCCAGAGCACGCCGGCGAGGCCGGCGAAACCAGAGGCAATGGCAAACGCCACGACAATCAGCCGATTGACGTCGAGGCCGACGAGATGGGCGGCCCCCATATCCTCGGCGGCAGCGCGCATGCCAAGCCCGACATCGGTGCGGGTGACGAACCAGCCGAGCCCGCCCAAGGCCACGGCCGTCAATCCAACCGTCAAGATGTTGATCTGGGTGAAGGTGATCTGGCCGCCGGAGAGTTGGAAGGCATTGTTCATCCAATCGGGCACGGGAAAATTCTGGGCCGAGCTGGTGAAAATGAGGATGCCCAGATTCTCCAAGATGTAAGTGACGGCGAAGCTGGTCAGCAACAGAGTCACTTCCGGCGCGCCGCGCACCGGGCGATAGGCGGTGCGCTCGACGATGACGCCGGCAAGCGCGCCGATGGCGATCCCGCCGGCGACCGCCCAGCCGAAATTCAGGCCCGTCGCACCCAGCACCAGCGTAGCGAAGGCGCCCACCATCATCATGTCGCCATGGGCGAAGTTCGCCATGCGCAGGATGCCGAAGATCATCGAAAGGCCGATGGCGACCAGGGCATAAAGGCTGCCCAGGCTGATCGCATTGATGATCTGCTGGACGATATAGAGTTCCTCGCTCACGGCCGCGCCCCCAAATAGGCGGCCGCGACGCGCTCATAGTCGGCCTTGAGTTCGGCAGCCGAGCCGGCGAGGCTGACTTCGCCGGTCCGCAGCACATAGGCGCGATCCGCCAGATCGAGGGCGAGATTGATGTTCTGCTCCACCAGCAGCATGGTGACGCCCTCGGCCTTCAATTCCGCGAGCGTGCGAAAGATCTGCTGCACCAAAAGCGGCGCCAGGCCAAGGGAGGGTTCGTCGAGCAGCAGGACCTTGGGCTTCGCCATCAGCGCGCGCCCCAGCGCCAGCATCTGCTGTTCGCCACCCGACAACGTGCCCGCGGATTGCGCCATGCGTTCGCGCAAGATCGGGAACAGCGCAAAGATGCGCTCGCGATCCTCGGCCACAGCGCCGCGATCGGCGCGGGCCGCGGCCCCCAGGCGCAGATTCTCCGCCACGCTCAAGGTGCCGAAGACGCGCCGGCCTTCGGGACAATGGGCCACGCCCAATCGGACGATGCGCGCCGGCGGCAGGCGATGGATCGCCTCGCCGCCCAGCATGATGCGCCCGGCCCGTGGGCGGATCAGCCCCGAGATCGTGCGCAACATGGTGCTTTTCCCGGCGCCGTTGGCGCCGAGCAGCGCCACGACCTCGCCGGAAGCGACGTTCAGATTGACGCCGCGGATCGCGGCCACCGCGCCGTAATTCACGCGCAGATCGGCCACTTCGAGCAGGGTGGCCGTCGCCGCGTCGGATCGAGATGCGTGTCGGTTCGCGGCTATCTCAGGCTTTGCCAAGATAGACCTCCCGCACGCGGGGGTTCGCTTGCACCTGGGCGGGATTGCCCTCGAAGATGATTTCGCCATGGGCCAGTACCTGGATGCGATCGCAGAGATTCATGATCAGATCCATGTCATGCTCGACCACCACCACCGCGAGGCCATAGCGCCGGCGTATTTGGTCGATGAGTTTCAACAAGGCTTGCGTCTCCGAGGCGTTCATGCCGGCGGCGGGCTCGTCCAGCATGAGAAGGCGCGGTCGCGTCGCCAAGGCACGCACCAATTCCAGCCGGCGCTGGTCGCCATAAGGCAGATCGGCTGCCCGCTGGCCGGCGCGCGCGCGCAGATCGACCAGATCGAGCATTTCGTCGGCGAGGTCGTCGACGGCCTTGTTGATGCGCCCGAGCCGCGGCAATCCCAGGACAGCGTCGGCAAAGCCGAGGCGATGGCGCAGCTGTGCCGCCGCCCGCAGATTGTCGCGCACGCTCAATTGGGCAAACAGGCGCGTGCCCTGAAACGTGCGGGCGATTCCCAACCGCACGATGCGCGGCGCCGGCAAATGCTGGATCTCCTGCCCGTCGAAGGCGACAACGCCGGCATTGGGCTTCAGGAAACCCGTGACAAGGTTGAAGAAGGTGCTCTTGCCCGAGCCGTTCGGCCCGATCACGCCGACGATCTCGCCGCTTGCGACCTCAATATGGTGGTTCTTGAGGGCGACCAGGCTGCGAAAGGATTTGGTCAGCGCGCGCGTGGCCAAAAGGGGTGTCGCTTCGGCCGAAACAGCTGCTGACGCCATGCCTTCCCCTTTTCGTCCGTCGGCCCGATGCGGAGAGAATGGGGAATGCGCCGGCGGCCTGCCGCCCCACCCAGGTCCGCCGCGTTTTGGTCAATAGCGTGCGCGGCCACGAAAATGGCCGTCCGCCGGTTTGTATTCAGCGTTTCATAATGTGATTTTTGAGTCAAATCTGTAATCATCGTTCGCAAGCGGGCATGTCGCCACCTTGGCTGGCGCTTCGGATTGCCCTCATGCTTCGACAGGCTCAGCATGAGGGCGGGGATGAATCGTCCTCACTCTGAGCCTGTCGAAGGGTGAGGCTGGCGGTGGGCGATGTTATGAAGCGCACCAACGAGCTGTCGATCGCGGAGACGATCCGCCAGGGCCTGGGAAAATTGACGCCGACGGAGCGCAAGCCGGCTCTGGCCCTGCTCGCCAATTATCCCGTACCGGGCCTGGAGACCGTGGCGCAATTCGCCAAACGCGCCGGCGTCAGCGGGCCGACGATCCTGCGGCTCGTCGCCAAGTTGGGATTCGCCAGCTATCCTCTGTTCCAACAATCCTTGCGCGATGAGTTGGAATTGCGCGCGCAGTCGCCGCTCGCCAAGGTCCAGCCGCATCGCCGCGGTGCGCGCCCCGAATCGGACTTCGTCAACCAATACGGCCGAGCCATCCTTGCCAATATCGAACGCTCGCTGAGCGAAGTGCCGCGCTCCGAATTCAAGGGAACGCTCGACCTTCTGTGCGACGGCCGGCGTCGCATCTCCCTTGTCGGCGGCCGGTTCAGCGCCAGCGTCGCCCTCCAGTTCTATCTGCATCTGCGCGAATTGCGGCCCCAGGTCTATCTGGTTAGCGGGCAGACGGCGACCTGGGTCGAGCATCTACTCGATTTCGGGCACAAGGACGTGTTGATCGTCTTCGATATCCGCCGCTATCAGGAGGATGTCGTGCGTTTCGCCCAGGAGGCGGCGGCGCTGGGGGCGGACATTGTCTTGTTCACCGATCAATGGCTTTCGCCCATCGCCGCCGTGGCCCGCCACGTCTTCGCGCTGCGCACCGCCATGCCGTCGAGCTGGGAATCCTTCGCCGCCCTCTCGGCGCTCACCGAGATCATGGTGGCGCGATTGCAGGAACGCAGCTGGGGCGAGGCCAAGCGGCGCATGGAGCGATTGGAGAAATTGCGCAATCGTCTGAAATCGGCGTGACGAGCGCGAAAGAGGACGTCATGGACCGCGAACCGCTGATCATGGTCTGCACCTGCGAGATCGCCGGCAAGGTGCGCGGCAAGGGCTTTCCCGCCAGCAACCTGTCCCGCCGGATGAAGACCGGCGTCGGTTGGGTCCCGACCAATACGATGATCTCCTGCTTCGGCCCGATCGGGGATACGCCCTTCGGAGCCACGGGCGATCTGATCCTGGTGCCGGACGGCAAGACCGAAGTGCGCGTCGATTTCGGCGCCGCTATGGCGCCCGAGCACTTCTTTCTGGGCGATCTGCGGGAGACGGACGGCAGTCCCTGGGCTTGCTGCCCGCGCAATTTCCTGCGGCGCGCGCTGATGGCGCTCGAGGAAGCGGCGGGTCTTCAGCTCTATTCGGCCTTCGAGCAGGAGTTCGTCTATACCGGCGTGGAGGATATGCCGGGTGATCCCTATAGCCTGGACGCCTATCGCCGGCAGGGCGTTTTCGGCGAGGCTCTTACGGCCGCCCTTCGCAAGGCGGGCGTCATGCCGGATTCATTCCTGCCGGAATATGGCTCGCGCCAATACGAGGTCACCTGCGACCCGGCACTGGGCGTGAGCGCTGCCGACCACGCGGTGATCGTCCGCGAGATGGCGCGCGCCGTGGCCCATCGCCTGGGCCATCGGGCGATCTTCTCGCCGATCCTCGAACCAAGGGGTATCGGCAACGGCGTCCATATCCATATGAGTTTCCAGGACGCGGCCGGAAAATCGGTCATGCATGATCCGAATCGCGCCTACGGCCTGTCGGCGGTCGCGGGCCATTTCATGGCCGGGGTGCTGCGCCATCTGCCGGCACTGTGCGCCGTGACCGCGCCTTCGACGGTTTCATATATCCGCCTGACGCCCAATCGCTGGGCGCCGACCCATGCCTATATCGCCGATCGTGATCGGGAGGCGAGTCTGCGCGTCTGTCCGCTGCTCACATTGCCCGGCAGCGAGGCGGGCCGGCAGTTCAACATCGAATTCCGTCCGGCGGATGCGGCGGCCAGCCCCTATCTGGCTCTGGGCGCCATCGTTCATGCCGGCGTCGAGGGCATCCGCCGGAAGCTCCCTCTCCCTGAACCCCGCGCCGTCGACCGATTGAGCGAGGCCGAGCGCGAAGCGGCCGGCATCCGCCATCTGCCGCGCTCGCTGGGCGAGGCCCTCGATCTTCTGGAGGCAACGGCGGAGGCGCTGGACTAGTTCGGTCCGATCTATCTCGAGGCCTATCTGCGCCACAAGCGCGCCGAAATCCGGATGCTGGAGGGCCTCGACGAGATGCAGCAATGCGCCCGCTATGCGCTGGCCTATTGATCGCCGCCATAACCGATTCCATGACAGGATCACGCCGATGGGTGCGAGGCTCATGAAGCTCCTGGCCGATGACGACCCGGCCGTCTTCACCGTCGAGCATGAGCAGGGGACATCCCCCTATTTCATCACTTGCGATCATGGTGGCCGGTGCCTGCCACGCCGCCTGGGCAAGCTCGGCCTGCCCGATAGCGAGGTCCAGCGCCATATCGCCTGGGACATCGGCGCCAGCGCCGTTTCGCGGCGCATCGGCGATGGGCTCGATGCCTTCACGATCCACCAGAACTATTCGCGCCTGGCGATCGACTGCAACCGGGATCCGGGTGTCGAGAGCTCGATCGCGACGATCAGCGAACTCACCGCGATTCCCGGCAACCGGGGTCTCGGTGCCGCCGAACGCGAGGCCCGGGCCAATG
>JBGPNG010000045.1:0-8123 GCA_041487395.1 Dongiaceae bacterium | reverse complement strand
CGATCGCAGGGCGCTGGAGGCTCTGATCGCGGCCGGATGATGGCCTGTGCGCCGGCTACGCAAAGGACCCCGCAGCGCTCATCCTGGGGGAATTGAAACAGGCGCTAAGCCAAGACCCGCAGATTCTCCACGATATGGTCGATCAATCGGTCGACTACCTCGGGCTGCTCGTGACTCGAACGCTGCAACACGATGCCCAGGTCCGGCAGGGATGGGAATCCGTCCTGCGCCCCCAAGATCCGCCACCCAGGACGAACGCTGCTGTGAAAGACGACGGCGACCGCGATTCCTGCGTCGATCGCGGCCCCGATGCCCGCGAAACTGGGGCTGCTGACGGCGATTCGGGCCCGGCGGCCGCTAGCTTCCAATTGTTCGACGGCGAAGCGGCGAAAGACGTCGCCCGTATGAAAAATCGCAAGGGGTATCGGATCGCGTTCATGCACGTCATGGCGCCCCGAACTCGCCCAGACGAGAGGTTCCCTGCGAACGACGATGCCCGATGCAGCACCCTCGCCTTCGGTTATCAGGGCGACATCGATCAGGCCCTCGGCGATCTGACCGATCAGGCGCTTCGACGGCTCGCAGACGAGGTTCAAGCGAATCCAAGGGTAGACTTCGGTGAAACGCGCCAACACCCGCGGCAGGAAACTGGTCGCAAGATCGTCCGGCAGCCCGACGGTCACGTCTCCTTCGAGGGTCCGTCCGTTGATCACGCTCAGAGCGTCGCGATAGGCGCGGAGGATTCGCCGGGCATGGTCGTAGAAAACCTCGCCTTGGCCGGTCAGCTTGACCTTGCGACCCGTGCGCTCGAACAGTCGGCAGCCTAGCTGTTCCTCCAACCGGCGAATTTGCATGCTGACGGCGGATTGCGTTCGATGGATACGCGCGGCCGCAAGGGTGAAGCTGCCATGCTCGACGATCTCGGCAAAGGTGTGCAGGAGATGCGGGTCGGGCGAATTGAGCATCGCTGATTCATCAAATTTCTTGATAGGTCGACGCCATTTATATTCGTTTGCTTCAAAAACGGGAAGCCCAAAGCATCGAATGATAGCGCGCCATAATAAATCTGAATAATTGAGCGGCCCTGCGGATACCCATCAGCATCGGGGAAAAACCATGACCGAGGAACGCTCTGCGACCCACGCCCGCGAATTTTCCGGACGGATCGAACGCATCCGCAAATTGATGCGCGCCAAGGCGATCGACGCGCTGTTGGTCACCCAGCCCTCCAACGTGTGGTACGTCGCGGGATTTTGGGAATTCATCCCGATCCGCATGGAGGCCGTGCTGCTGCCGGTCGACGGCGATTGCGTCTTCATCGTCTCCAAGAACGAGTTCGAATACGCGAACAAGGTCAGCTGGATGAACGACGTGCGCTATTACACCGAATTCCCGGAGCCCGGCCGGCATCAAAATCCCTACGACCTGATGATGGATGTCTTTCGCGACAAGAAGCTGGAGAACGCATCGATCGGAATCGAGGAGTCGTTTCTGCCCATCGCGGAATACCGGCGATTTGCCGCGATGCTGCCCCAGGCGCGCCTGGTCGATGGGGGCGTCATCCTGGCCCAATGCCGCATGATCAAATCCGCCTATGAGATCGACCTGCTGAAGAAATCCGGCAAGGTTGCGGTTGCCGCCTGGAACGCCTCCCTCAATCTCGCCAAGCCCGGTATCCGCGAATACGAAGTGGCCCAGGCGGCTCGCGAAGCGGCGACCAATACGGCGGCCAGCCTGTTCACGCCGGAAGACATCCATCACTCGCCGCTGACCGACGGCGTGCAACTCATCCAATCGGGCACGCGCTCCTCGATCTCCCATGGCAAGGGCTCGCCCAACCGCCTGAAGCGTGGCGACATGGTCGCCATGTGCTTCTGCATGACAAATCAGTTCAAAGGCTATCGCGTCGGCTTCTCGCGAAACTTCGCGCTCGGCAATGCCAGCAACGAGATGATCAATGTCTACAATCTTCTCTACGAGGCCCAGCAGGCGGCACTCGCGGAGATAAGGCCGGGCGTCACGGCCAGCCATCTGGACGCCATCGTGCGCAAGATGATCCACAAGGCCGGCTATGGTCAGTATATCGAGCACCGCCTCGGCCGTGGCGTCGGCCTGGATATCGCCGAAAGGCCCGATCTCAAGGAAGGCGACGATACGATCCTCGAACCCGGCATGACCATGGCGGTGGAACCAGCGATCTACATCACGGGCAAATGGGGCATCCAGATCGAGGATTCTGTCCATGTCATAGAGCGCGGATTCGAGTATCTTACCGTCGCACCGGAACCGGAATTGCCGATCATCTGAAATATGCGGGCGACCGCGAAATCGCCCATTGCCATCAGCTATTGGCGGCCGAGAGTGCCCCGAGAGGGAACCGGGTTACATCGACGGCAAACGAACTGACATTCGGCAGTTGTGTATAGACCCGCGCCGCGATCGAAACGAAGAATGCCGGCGGATAACCGCCCGGCGATAAGTCGGCAGAAATTGCGTCAACAACAATGGAAGATGAGAGGGAGGTCACCATGACAAAGCTCACACGCCGGCAGGCCCTGAAGACGGCGGCCGCGACCGCAGCCGTCACGATCTTCGGCGGAACCTTCGGCTCGATCCGTTCCGCCACGGCCGCGACCGAGATCACCGCCGTCGAATGGGGCGGCGACGTCGTCAATGCGATGAAGCAGATCGAGGCCAAGCAGGACAAGGTCAAGGTCAACTGGGTCCTGCACCAGGGCGGCTCCGGCGCCATTCTGCCCAAGATCAAGGCGACATGGCCCAACGCGGAGTACGACTACGTCGCGGGCTGGGAAGGCTCGTTCAACGGCATGGTCAAGGAAGATTGGCTGGTTCCCGTCACGGTCGAATCCGTGCCGAACCTCGCCGACATCCCGCAGAAGATCATCGTCAAGAACGCCAAGGGCGACTGGGAGGCCGTCCCGCGCGCCGTCGGCGGTATATATGCCGCCTATCGCAAGGACATCAGCCCGGTTGAAGTGAAGAGTATCGAAGACTTCTTCGATCCGCGCCTCAAGGGCAAGATCTGCTGGCCCGGCCCGACGCAGGCCATGATGCTGCCTTTGGTGGCGTTGGCACTCCACGCCGGCGGCAACGAAAACAACATGGATCCGGGTTTCGCTCTGATGAAAAAGCTGGCCCAGTCGGGCAACATTGGCCGCATTGGGGTCACCGATACGGATTTCTCGACCTCGCTGACCAGCGGAGAAACGGCCGTCGGCTTCTATTCCGAGCCGCAATTGACCGCTGTCGCCAAGTCCTTCCCGCTCGTGCGATTGACCAAGCAGGAAGGCGTGCCGACATTCCTCTACCAGAGCGGCTTCGCCGTCATGAAGAACCGGCCGAACGTCCAGGCGACGCTGGCTTTCATCAACCATTGCATCAGTCCGGAAATGAGCAGCCTATATGCGGAGGTTGCCGGCGAAGCGCCGCTCAATGTCAAAGCCAAGACACCGGACAATCTCAAGCATCTTGCCTTCACGCCGGAGGAAATGGACAAGTACGTCTATGTCCCCGACTTCAACGTGGTGCTGTCGCAACAAGATGCCTGGAGCAAGCGCTGGGAAAACGAAATCGCGCCGCTGCTCTAGGGCGCCGAGCATATTGAGGCGGGATGGGAGTCGCGGGGTCGGCCAATGAAACGAGGCCGCGACTCCCTCCCCCTGCTCCTTCCGGCTGTCGCGGTCTTTCTCGGCTTCTTCTTCCTGCCCCTGGGCGGGCTGTTCGTCGAAAGCTTTCGCCTCTATCTACCGGGCAGGATTGGCTCAGCGGCCGAAGCTCCCCTGACGCTGGCCAATTACGCGGAACTGCTCACCCCGGCTTTCGCCCAGTTCTTCTTCGAGACGATGCGCATCAGCCTGCTCGCGTCTCTGGCCGGCCTCGTTTTTGCTTTCCCCCTCGCCTATTGGATCACGCGAAGCTTGTCGGCGCGCTGGCGCGCGATCGCTGTCGGCTTTTTCGTCACACTCATGTTCCTCAGCGTGCTGGTGCGCACCTATGCGCTCGAACTCACCTTCGGTGCGGCGGGCCCGCTGCGGCCGATTCTGCTCTCGCTGGGCATTTCCCCCAACGGCCGGGGCTACATCGAGATTCTCGTCGGGGCCGGTTTGCTCCATTACATCGTTCCCATGGCCACGCTCACGCTGCTGGGGACGATTCAAAACGTCGATCCCCGGCTCGTCGACGCCGCACAGGCGCTTGGCGCGCCGGGCTGGAAGGCGCATTTGACCATAACATTGCCGCTCTGCATGCGCGGTCTATTGGCGGCATTTCTTTTCGCTTTCACTTTTTCGATCAGCGCCTTCGTCATTCCCATGATTCTCGGCAAGGGGCGCGTGCTGTTCATCTCCAACCTGATCTACAACCGCTTCAGCGAGATCGCGGACTACCCCAGCGGTGCGGCGATCTCGATCGTGCTGTTCGTCGTCGCGCTGGCGATCGTCTACGTGATGTCCCGCCAAGTGAACAAGCGATGGAATTCATGAGCGGCCGGGGGCTCGACAATGGCTTTCGGCTGCTCGGCCTGCTGATGATCGGCGTGATCGTCTGCTTCCTGCTGACGCCCATCGCTGTGACGGTGACAATGGCTTTCGATGCCCGTGCCTATCTTGGCCCGTTGCCGCCCCCCGCCCTTTCGTTTCGCTGGTTCGAGCAGTTCTTTTCCGACGACTATTTCCTGCGGGGATTGAGCACCAGCATTCAGCTGGCGGTCGCCTCCGTCAGCGTATCGCTCTGCGTCGGCGTGGCGACCGCCTTCGCCCTCGATCGCGCCAGCTTCCTCGGCAAGGAGGCATTGATCTCCCTCTTCCTGTCGCCGCTGATCGTGCCGCCCGTCGTCACCGGCTTCGCCCTTCTGCTGTTCCTCTCGCATATGGGCCTGGTCTATGGTTTTGCGCGACTGTTCTGCGGCCATATCATCATCACGGTGCCCTATACGATCCGCGCGACGCTGGCCAGTGTGGCGGGCATCGATCGATCGCTCACCGAAGCGGCGCTGATTCTGGGGGCAACTGACCGGCGTGCTTTCTGGGACGTGACATTCCCGCTCGCGCGCACTGGCATCGTCAGCGGCGCGATCTTTGCCTTCGCCGTCTCCATGGACGACGTCGCCGTCTCGATCATGCTGACCGACGCCAAGACCTATACGCTGCCGATCGCCTTGATCAGCAGCATGCGGGCCAATTTCGATCTTAGCATTGCCGCCGCCTCGGTCATGCTGATGCTAGTAACCCTCGCGTTGATTCTCATCCTCGATAAATTCGTCGGCCTCAACCGGGTGATCGGCCAAGGCGTCTTTCGCTGATAGTGGAACCCATGCAGCCATCCTCCGAAACGGTCATCGAGTTTCGCAACGTCATCAAGAGGTTTGGAGCGACCACGGCGGTCGATGGCGTGACCTTCACGGTCGGCGCCGGCGAGACGGTCTCGCTGCTCGGCCCCAGTGGCTGCGGCAAGACCACGACGCTACGCTTGATCTCGGGCTTCGAGGACCCGGAGGAGGGCATCATCGAGATCGCCGGGGAATCCATGGTCGGCAAGCGGCCCTATGAACGCAATGTCGGCCTGTTGTTCCAGCACTACGCGCTCTTTCCCCATATGACGGTCGCCGAGAACGTCGCCTACGGGCTGAAGCACCGCCGTTGGCCCAAGGCCGAGATCGCCGATCGCGTCGGCGAAATGTTGCGCCTGGTGCAGCTGAAGGGTTTCGAGGATCGAAGCCCCGGGCAAATGAGCGGCGGCCAGCAGCAACGCGTGGCGCTCGCCCGCGTGCTCGCGACAAGGCCCAAGCTCGTGCTTCTCGACGAGCCCCTGTCAGCGCTGGACGCCAAACTGCGCGAGGAGCTGCGCCTCGAATTGAAACAGATCCTGACCTCCGTCGGCTCGACGACGATCGTCGTCACCCATGATCAGAACGAAGCGATGAGTCTGGCCGACCGGATCATCGTGATGAACCGCGGCCGGATCGAACAGCAGGGTACGCCGGACGAGATCTACATGAAGCCTCGGACCGCCTTCGTCGCGGCCTTCATCGGACGAACCAACTGGTTTCACGGACGCATTGCGGGTGCATCCGACGATGGCTTCTTTCGCCTCACCACCGACGCCGGCACGTCGCTCGCCATCCCCGATCCCGGCGTCGCCGGCGGTGGAAAATGGAGCGTCTGCATTCGCCCGGAGAGAATGGCGGTGACGGGGCCCGACGCCAAAATCGGCCGGTCGGGCGACAACCTGTTGCCCGGCAAGGTGGTCGATGTCGTCAACATGGGTGCGGAATTTCAGTACATCGTCGATGGTGCCGAAGGTCGCGTCATGGTGGTGGAGGCCAATCGCGAGGGGCCGCGCCTGCGGACCGGAGACCGGGTTTCTCTGCTCTTCCGCGCCGAGGACTGCGTGGTACTGCCCCAAGACGGCGCGTGAACGGATCACGCCAGCCGGGGCGCCGCCCCTTGCCCGGCGCCGTCTTGATCCCGCTTGGATCGCGGAGGTTTGGTCGAGACGGTGGCATGCTTGGCTGCCGTGGCGGCACCGTGGGCGAGATAGAAGTCGTTCAGGAAGGCGGACAGGATGGGCGAACGCCGCTCGGTCTTTCGTGTCGCCAGATAGATCGGGTTTTGATAACCCAGCCTCTGCTCCAGCAACGGCCGCATCAGATCGCGCTCGACCCACTGTTGCGCAAAGTGCTGGGGCAAGAATCCGATATATCGGCCGGCAAGGATGAACAAGGCGACGCTTTCCATCAGGTCGCCGACGGCCGTCGCGGCCAGGCGCAATCCGGCTGGAAATATATTGGGTGCCGCGTAGGCACGGCGCACGAATTGCTGGTTCTTGAGATCGGCGATGGTGATGTCGCCGCTGCCCTCGAACAAGAGGTGCCCTCGCCCGCAATAGAGGATCTGGCGCTCCTCGAACATGTCTTCATAAGCAAGATAGGGCGAATGACGGCCGCATGCGCCGAGGCCGAGGTCGAAGCGCCCGTCGAGCACGGCGCGTTCGAGTTCCGTCGGCGAAGTGACATGGACCGAAATCTGCACTTCCGGCGCGCTGGCGTTGAAGTTCATGACCGATTGATGCAGGCGGGACTTGGGATTGGTGATCAGATTGTCGACGATGCCGATATTCAGCGTGCCGACCAGCCGATTGCGCACCGCGCCCGCCTCCGAGCGGAATTCCTCCAGGGAGGCAAACAGCCGCTGGCTGGCCCGATAGATCAATTGCCCCCTTTCAGTCAGGGAGAAGCCCGCCCGCCCGCGTTGGCACAGCCGCACGCCCAGACGCTGCTCGAGGGCCGTCATATGGGTACTGATCGTCGACTGGCTGACGTTGAGCTCGATTTGGGCAGCCGAGAACCCGCCGGCCTCGACGACCTTGGAGAAGACCTTCAGCAGGCGCAGGTCGCCTTCGCTTAGGTTTGCGAGCATCGCACCGTTCCTTACATCGGTCGGCGTCGAACTGAGATTTGACCATTCTCTATTGTCGCAAACCGTCCGGCAAGGCACCCTCGCGAGCCTGCCCCGGCGATGGGGTGCGGCCGCCGATCTTCTTCCCTCAGGGAGCAAACCATAGGCCATGGCGACATGCGGCGAACTCTTGGTCCGGCTGCTCGAGGCCTATGGCGTCGAGCTGGTCTTCGGCATTCCGGGCGTGCATACGGTGGAACTCTACCGCGGCCTGCCGGCGACCCGGATCCGCCATATCACGCCGCGCCACGAGCAGGGTGCTGGATTCATGGCCGACGGCTATGCCCGGGTGACGGGCAAGCCCGGCGTATGCTTCATCATCACCGGCCCCGGCATGACCAATATCCTGACGGCCATGGGCCAGGCCTATGGCGATTCCGTGCCCATGCTGGTGATCTCCAGCGTCAATCGCCGCGAGCAGCTGGGCATGGGTGACGGGCGGCTGCACGAGCTGCCCTCTCAGCGCAACATGGTGGCGGGCGTGGCGGCCTTCAGCCACACGCTGCTGCGCCCCGATCAATTGCCCCAGGTGCTTGCCCGTGCCTTCGCGCTGTTCGCCGCGGCCCGCCCGCGCCCCGTGCATATCGAGATTCCCATCGACGTGATCGCCGAGCCCGCCGATCCGGCGATCATGACCGCGCGTCCCCT